>NZ_JBWKMA010000022.1:72853-81129 GCF_056431045.1 Aestuarium zhoushanense | reverse complement strand
GGTTCTTTTCTGGGTTCACGGCCTGACGCATGTCGGTCAAAACGCCGAGAAGTTGGTCCGTTGCCTCGCGCAGGCGCTTGGCGAGGTGCTCTTGGTCCGCTTCGTCGTCGTTAAGGTCGTCGATAAGCATCGAAATCACCGACGCAGGCGTCCGCAATTCGTGACTGATGATCGAGAACATCTGCTTTTGCTGATCCTGACGGATCGACAATTCGGCCAAGGTTTCCTTGAGTGCGCGTTCTTGCAGGTGTTCGCCTGTCACATCCACCACGAGGCCATAAACGACGGGCAAGTTGTCAAAGCTGCGTTCATACCACAGGAACAGGCGAATAACGCGACGGTGATTGCTGCCTGGGGCCTCGCGTAGGCGGGCGAGGAGTGTCGTGGTCTCTCCCGGACGTTGGAACATCATGCGCCGCAATTCGGTTTGTTCATGGTCGCCGAATTTCCGCATCATCGATGCAATATCGAAACTTTGAGGAACGCCCAGCATGCGCTGTGTTACGGGATCAACCGAGACCATGCGTGATGTCAGATCAACAGCAAAGACGCCAACGCCCGCGTAGTTCCGAACAGTATTTAGACGTCGTAGCGAGCTGACTTGTTGATCTTGAAGGTGCAGCCCATGGCTGCGTAGGCCGAGTACGAAAATGATGATGCCGAGGGCGATGACCGCGTAAACTTCTATGACAAGGTCGGATTGCGAGGTGATCGTCGGAGGCGTCACAATCGCGCCAGTCATAGATGCGTAGATCAGCATCCCCGTGGTCAGGGTCGGTACAACCAAACGGATCGGTAGAACGACAGCAAAAATCGCACAGAGCGCGATGGCGTCTAGGGCAACATGAAGTTGGACCCCATACTGTCCCAATGTGGCGAGCACACCAAAGCTCAAGACAAATGGTGTTGCCCAGAGGACATCCGATGGCCGTGGGAATTGGATCATCCCAATAAAGAAGGTGGACACGACAATGCCGCCATAGCCACAACGGATCGCTGCTTGGAGCAGGAACTCGTTATCGAGTGAAAGTGCTGCGATAGCCTCTGGGAAAGACGACGCAAAGACGCTGGTGAGCGTTGAGATTGTCGTAACCGAAACGATGGAGAACACCACACCAGTCAGAACTGAAATCGTAAGGTCGACCGTGTAGGGGGCAAGGCGGTTGTTGAGGAAGTTCAGCACCAGTCGCAACAAGAACCCGACGAGGCCACCGATAAATAAGTTCACCCCTAAACCAGCCCAGAACATCCGGGCGATACTGTCCGATGTTTCGTCAAGCGGCAGGATGTAGGTAGGTATGATTGCTTGAGCCAGATAAATGCCGATGAAGGCAAGAATTGGCCAGTATATCATACGGATGGGATAGATGAGGACGCCTAGCACCAACACGAAAAGCGCCGTGTGCGGCACAAAATAAATTGCGATTTTCGATAGATCTGTTGCCCCAGCCCCCAAAGCCAGACCCATGACCCAGATCGATGTAAATGCGACGTAGATAAGGGTGTGTCGAGACGGGTGGCTCGCAATTTTAGCGCGCAACCTGAGAAGTTGAGACCCATCCAGATCGCGAAACAGCAGGGAGTCGCGCAGGTCATCTGGCGTCTTATTGCTGGAAATCGCGAAGGTGGTTTTAAGTGCCATTGGGCCTAGGTGTCTCTTTATGGTTGTCGGTCTTCCCTAAGTTCAGGGGTATGTCATCCGGATCGGTGCTGAAACGCTGCATTGGGATAAGCTGCCGTATCCATAAGGCTAACACCCCACATGATGTGCCTCAAAACGGAAAACACCCAAGGGTTGTTCATTTATGATCGCGTCTTAGAGGCTCGCAAAGTCACGAATGAGGTAGGGTGTCTCGGCGGCGACAGGTATTTGTCTTTTTGTTTCTGTCTGCGGCTTGTTCTGTGTCGGTGCTTTTTTCAGTTGATCGGCTGGCATGGCGGTCTCGCTTTACTCAAATCCACTAGGGTGACGTTAGGTAAGTATATACCTCAATCATGGCAGAGATGAGGCAGTTAAGACGTGACTAACTATGTTTTTCGGACCATTCGCCTGTGAAATGGATCGATTGTTGACGTTTGTTCTGATTAAAAAATAACCAAGGCACTCATTTGTGATTAAAAAGTGACCACCTGCGTTGAATTTTGATTTTCTGGATTTGATGAGAATTGTGATGTGCCGCGTTGCAGCATCTCCTCTTTCTCGGGCGACGGATACCGCCGCTCGAAATCGCCGCACGGGGACGCAATCCTGGCAGAAAACCGACCCCGCGCGACACCAGCAACAAAGCTGAGGCCTTAATATACGCGTTTTGACCCGATTTGACCACTGGTCACGGGCCGCGGATGGGTCTCAAACAGGGGACACTTTAGATGTTTAAAAAAATCATGCTGCCCGCACTTTCCTCCGCTGCTCTGATCGCAGGTGCAGGCTCCGCTTTGGCCGAATGTGCTGACCCGATCAAGGTTGGCGTGCTGCACTCCCTCTCTGGCACGATGGCCATTTCGGAAACCACTCTCAAAGACACCATGCTAATGCTGATCGCAGAGCAGAACGCAAAGGGTGGTCTGCTGGGCTGTGAAATCGAAGCCGTTGTGGTCGACCCTGCGTCTGATTGGCCGCTCTTTGCGGAAAAGGCACGCGAACTGCTGACCGTTCACGACGTTGATGTGATTTTCGGCAACTGGACCTCGGTCTCGCGTAAATCGGTTCTCCCCGTCCTCGAAGAGCTGAACGGCCTGCTGTTCTACCCCGTTCAATACGAAGGCGAAGAATCCTCGCGCAACGTTTTCTACACTGGCGCTGCTCCGAACCAGCAGGCGATCCCTGCGGTTGACTACTTCCTCGAAGAGCTTGGCGTAGAGAAATTCGCGCTTCTGGGCACTGACTATGTCTACCCACGCACCACCAACAACATTCTCGAAAGCTATCTTCAGTCCAAAGGCATCGCGGCTGAAGACATCTTTGTGAACTACACCCCGTTCGGTCACTCGGACTGGGCAACCATCGTGTCCGACGTTGTCGCATTGGGCGCTGACGGTAAATCGGTTGGCGTAATTTCTACAATCAACGGCGACGCAAACATCGGCTTCTACAAAGAACTCGCAGCCCAAGGCGTCTCTGCCGAAGACATCCCGGTTGTTGCCTTCTCCGTCGGTGAAGAAGAACTCTCTGGCCTCGATACCACCAACCTCGTTGGCCACTTGGCAGCTTGGAACTACTTCATGTCGGCGGATACCGCTGAAAACGCAGCCTTTATCGAAGCATGGCACGGCTTTATCGGTGACGACGCCCGCGTGACGAACGACCCGATGGAAGCGCACTACATCGGCTTTAACATGTGGGTGAACGCTGTAACCGCGGCAGGCACCACCGACGTTGACACCATCATCGACGCGCTTCCGGGCCAAGAGTTCACCAACCTGACGGGCGGAACTGCTGTTATGTTGCCGAACCACCACCTGACCAAACCAGTTCTGATCGGTGAAATTCAGGCGGACGGCCAGTTCGACATCATCAGCCAAACCACCGAAGTAGCTGGCGACGCATGGACCGATTTCCTGCCAGAATCCGCTGTTCTGGAATCCGACTGGATCGACCTGAAATGCGGTATGTATAACACCGAAACTCAGACCTGCGTTCAGTTGACCTCGAACTACTAAGGTTTTGACATTTGGGGTGGGGGCGCGTCCTCCACCCCGAACCTTCCCCCCAAGACTACCCCATAAGGAACGCGCCGATGCTTCGCGCCGTTGTGATGGCTCTGTCCATCTTCTTTTTGGCTGCTGCCGCTGCCGCTCAGGACCTTCAATCTGTCCTGCAAACCTATTCCGATGACATTGCCAAACCGTCTCGCCGCACTGTGGATCAAGCCATTACTGCGTTGATCGACAGCGATCTGCCCGAAGTCCCCGCATTTCTTCAGGCGTGGCAAGAAAAGAACGTTTGGCAGAACGAAGAGACTGGCCTGTTTTACTATGTCGAAGGCTCTGATCCGATCACGTTGATCGACCTTTCGACAGGGGTGGCTGTGGGCACCGCGCCCAAATCTGCCATGGCGCAGATCAAGCCGAACGCAGGTGTGCGTGGTGTGATCGGCTCTGCCTTGGTTCAATATCAACTGCTCGATCCTGACTATGATCGTCGGGCTGCTGCATTGGATGCGATCAGCCGCGATGGCTCTGCCGAACAGCTTGCGCCTCTTGCCGCGTCGATCGCCGATGAGCCTGACACTGGTTTGCAGGCCCGCAAAGAACGTCTGTTGATGATGCTTACAGCTCGCTTTGCGCCGTTGAGCGAGGATCGTGTTGCGGCGATTGAGGCGCTATCGTCCGATGTGAGCGTCGACGTTCGCGCGGTGATGAACCAAACGCTGACTACGACCACGGGCGTCGCGGCCACGTTGCCCGAAGGCGCCAATATCGCAGCAATCCGCGAGGTCGGCCCTGATTTCGATGTGAACACTGCCTATGCAGAGCTTGCCGCCGCTGGGCTGGCGCAGCCCACAGTGACCGAAGACGATCTGAAATCCGCCCTGATCGCGAATATCGTGGATGGCCAGATCGCCGATGTGCCAGTTGCGGCCATGTCTGATCCTGCAGAGCGCGTTCGTGCCTATCAGGGGCTTGTTGACGCGGGGCTGGCGGCACCTTTTGTCCCGATGGCGGATCGTGAGGCGGCTGTTGCGGCCCATGTGTTCTACATCCAATACGACGAGGCGGATCAGGCCGTCACCGATGCCGCCGCTGCTGCAATCAAACGGATCGAGTTAAAGGTGGGTGCCATGCAGACCGCTGACCTCGCGCTCGATGCGATCTCTTTGGCGTCAATATATTTCCTCGCCGCGATTGGCCTTGCTGTGACCTTCGGTGTGATGGGCGTGATCAACATGGCCCATGGCGAATTTATCATGATGGGCGCCTACACGGGCTATGTGATCCAGCAGGTGATACCTGATTACACCGTGTCGATTATCGTCGCACTTCCCGTTGCCTTTATCGTCACCTTTGCCGCTGGCGTCGCGATGGAGCGGTTGGTCATTCGCCACCTCTACAAACGCCCGCTGGAAACGCTCCTCGCGACATTTGGTATCTCTATTGCGCTGCAACAAATCGCAAAGAACATCTTTGGCACGCAGGCCCGCCCGCTGACCTCGCCGTCATGGTTGGACGGTGCGCTGGTGTTCAACGACGTGGTGGCGATCAGCTACATCCGCATCGCGATCTTTGTGCTCGCCGTGATGTTCCTCTGCCTGATCTTGTTCATCCTGAAAAAGACCCGTCTGGGGCTAGAGGTCCGCGCAGTGACCCAGAACCCAGGGATGGCGGCATCGATGGGCATTAACCCAGATCGCATCAATATGCTCACCTTCGGGCTTGGCTCTGGGATTGCGGGGATCGCAGGCGTTGCCATCGGCCTCTACGCCAAAGTCACGTCCGAGATGGGGGCCGACTACATCGTGCAGTCCTTCATGACCGTCGTGGTAGGTGGCGTTGGGAACGTCTGGGGCACGCTTGCGGGGGCATCTTTGATTGGCTTCCTGCAAAAAGGGATCGAGTTCTTCAACCCGTCGAACACGCTCGCCGCGCAGACCTACATGATCCTCTTTATCATCATTTTCATCCAATTCCGTCCCAAAGGCATCGTCGCCCTCAAGGGCCGTGCGGCAGGGAACTGAGCCATGACGAAATCATTCCTTGTAACGAACCGTTCGGTCCTTGTGTTCCTCTTGGTCCTGTCGCTCTTCACCCTCGCGGTGACCGTGATGGCAGAGGCAACGGGCTATGGCCTGATCTCGACATCCTTCGTCAAAACACTGGGCAAAACGCTCTGCCTCTGTCTGATCGCCATCGCGATGGATGTGGTCTGGGGTTATTGCGGTATCCTCAGCCTCGGCCATTTTGCGTTCTTTGGGATCGGTGGCTACGCGATCGGCATGTGGCTCATGTATGCCCGCACCGAAGAAATCGTCGCAGGTTCGCTGGCGAACCAACCGCTCCCCGCAACACCGCAAGAGGTCTCTGACGCCATCGGCACTCAGATTTTCGGCGTAGTGGGCAGCAGCGATTTCCCCCTGATCTGGAGTTTTGCCCATTCGCTGCCGCTCCAGCTTTTGGCGATCCTGATCGTTCCCGGATTGCTCGCGCTGGTCTTTGGTTGGCTGGCCTTCCGCAGCCGCGTTACAGGCGTCTATCTCTCCATCCTGACCCAAGCGATGACCCTCGCGCTCTCGCTCTATCTGTTCCAAAACGATAGCGGTTTGCGCGGGAACAACGGCCTTTCGGGTCTGCAAAACATCCCCGGTGTTTCCGCATCCCAAGACGACGTTTCGATCTGGTTTTTCTGGGCTTCTGCCGTCGCGCTTGGCCTCGGTTATGTCCTCTTTGCCTTTGTCACATCGGGCAAAATGGGCAGCGTCATTCGGGCCATTCGGGACGATGAAGCGCGGGTGAGGTTCCTTGGGTATCACGTTGAATCGTATAAGCTATTTGTCTTTACGATCACGGCGATGGTCGCGGGCATTGCTGGCGCCCTCTACTACCCGCAAGCAGGCATTATTAACCCCGCAGAGATCGCACCGATTGCGTCCATCTACCTCGCGGTTTGGGTGGCGATTGGTGGGCGTGGACGGCTTTATGGTGCTGTGATCGGCGCAACGCTCGTCTCGCTCTTGTCGTCGTGGTTCACAGGCGGCAGCGCACCTGCGATCAACCTCGGTTTCTACAAAATCGTCTGGACCGACTGGTGGCTTGTCCTGCTGGGCCTGTCCTTTGTCGCGGTCACGCTGTTCTTCCCCCAAGGTATCGGCGGTCTGTTCGATTTCGTCGCGGTCAAACGCAACTCTGACTATGGCCCATCCGAGGGGGCATGGCGCGCAGAAGAAGGAAAGCCGGAATGAACAAACGTCTCCTCGAAGTTTCGGGCGTTTCGGTCACCTTTGACGGATTTCGTGCGATCAATAACCTTTCCATCGCGATTGCAGAGCTTGAATTGCGGGCGGTGATCGGGCCGAACGGGGCGGGTAAGACTACCTTTATGGACATCATCACGGGCAAGACCAAACCCGACGAGGGTAAAGTCATTTGGGGCGAAAAATCCATCAGCCTTTTGGGCATGAGCGAAAGCCAGATCGCCCGTGCAGGCATCGGTCGTAAGTTCCAAAAACCCACGGTGTTTGAGGCGCAGACCGTTCGCGAAAACCTCGCGATGGCGCTGAAAAACAAACGAGGACCGTTTGATGTGTTATTCTATCGCAAGACGGCAGATGGGGCCACGCGGATCGAAGCGCTCGCCGCAGAAATCGGGCTGAGTGATCAGCTAACCCGTGTTGCAGGAGAGCTATCACACGGTCAGAAACAATGGTTGGAAATCGGGATGCTCTTGGCCCAAGATCCACGTTTGCTCTTGGTCGATGAACCCGCGGCAGGGATGACGCCTGCGGAGCGGGAACAAACGACCGACCTCCTTGTTCGGGCGGCGAAGACCCGCGCCGTTGTCGTTGTCGAACATGATATGGAGTTCGTGCGTCGCCTGAACTGCAAGGTCACCGTGCTGCACGAAGGATCGGTTTTGGCCGAAGGCTCGCTCGATCACGTGACCCAAAACCCTGACGTGATTGAAGTTTATCTGGGACGCTAAGATGCTCGAAATTGAAAATCTCACACTGAAATACGGGCAGAGCCAGATTTTGAACGGCATCACCATGACCGCAAAGCCGGGGCAGGTGACAGCGGTCATGGGGACCAATGGCGTTGGAAAAACCTCGCTCCTCAAGGCGATTGCGGGGCGTCATCCCTATGACAAAGGGGCTATTCGGTTAGACGGTAAAGACCTGCCGCACCTGACCGCATTTGGTGCCGCACGGGCAGGGATCGCCTATGTCCCGCAGGGCCGCGAAGTATTCCCACTGATGACCGTGCAGGAAAATCTGGAAAGCGGGTTTGCCTGCCTTGATCGGTCTGAACGCGGCGTGCCCGATAAGATTTTTCAGCTTTTCCCGATCCTCAAAGAGTTCCTGCATCGCCGAGGCGGCGACCTCTCTGGCGGGCAGCAACAGCAGTTGGCTATCGCGCGTGCACTGATCACACGACCTCGCGTGTTGCTCTTGGACGAGCCAACCGAAGGCATTCAGCCCAATATCATTCAGCAGATCGGCCGCGTGATTGCACAGTTGCGCGATGAGGGCGAGATTGCAGTGGTTCTGGTCGAACAGTATTTCGACTTCGCCTTTAACCTCGCGGACGAATTCTATGCGCTCAACCGTGGCGATGTCGTTCTG
>NZ_JBWKMA010000022.1:0-72709 GCF_056431045.1 Aestuarium zhoushanense | reverse complement strand
GGATATTTGGGGCACAAAGGAGCCTTAGGTGCCGCAGAAGGTGGCCGTGACCCGTTCGTGCGGTTCGGGGGCACGAGCTAAATCGGGGTTTTTGGTAAAGGGCGCGATGACGGCAGAGAGCATCGCGTCAAAGGGCGCGCGGTTGCCCTCTGTTGCTTCGCGAATGACTTCTTCGATGCGGTGAAGGCGTGGGATGACCTGCGGGTTCGTTTGCGCGGCGAGGGCGAGGTCGGGTTTTGCGGCCATCCAATCACTGCGCCAATCGGCATAATCTTTGTGGCCGAGTGGCTCGTCGAGGTTGGCGAAAGTGAGGGTGAAGTCCGTGCCCGTATCCTCCATCATCTTGAGGAACCGTTGGGCTATGGGTTCTGCCTGATCCGATGCGGTAAGGCCGAGTTTCGGGGCGAAATGGCGAATCCATGCACTGCGATAGAGGCCAGCGAAGTCACCCATCATAGCGTTCAAACGCTCGACAGTGGCGTCTTGATCGGGGGCCATGGGGACGAGGCTCGATGCGAATTGGGCGATGTTCCAGATCGCGATATGCGGCTGGTTGGCATAGGCATAGCGTCCCATGCGGTCGATGGATGATAGCACTGTCGCTGGGTGGTAGGAGTCCATAAACGTGCAAGGACCGTAGTCGATAGTTTCGCCTGAAACCGTCATATTGTCGGTGTTCATCACCCCATGGATAAAGCCGAGCGCCGCCCAGCGGGCGATGAGGTCCGCCTGACGCTCCATCATTTGGGCGACGACATCCTCGACCGTTTCAGCGGTGGGGAAATGGCGGGCAAGGGTGTGATCGTAGAGCGCGCGTAACGCCTGTTCGTCGCCGCGAAAGGCTTGAAGTTGGAAGGTGCCAACGCGGATATGGCTAGAGGCGACGCGGGTGAGGATCGCGCCGGGGACGGGGCCTTCGCGGAGGATTTGTTCGCCTGTGGTCACTGCGGCGAGGGCGCGGGTTGTCGGCACGCCAAGCGCGTTCATCGCCTCTGACACGAGATATTCGCGGATCACAGGGCCGAGGCCAGCTCGGCCATCGCCAGCGCGGGAATATGGGCTGCGGCCTGATCCTTTGAGTTGGAGGTCAAAGCGGCCTTTGTCGCAGATAACCTCGCCCAAGAGGAGCGCGCGACCGTCACCAAGCCCTGGGTTCCATTGGCCGAATTGGTGGCCGCCGTAGGCTTGGGCGATCGGGTCAGCACCATCGGGCACCGCGTTGCCCGCAAAGACATCGATGTTGGCGCGGAGGGCTTTGGGGTCCGCGCCAAGATCGCGGGCGAGCGCGTCGTTCAGGGCAAAGAACTGAGGCGCACGAACGGGTGTCGCGGTTTGGCGGGTGTAAAGCTGCGCGGGGAGCCGAGCGTAGCTGTTATCAAAGGCGAAAAGTTGCATGATATCTATATGGGGCGCCGGGCTGCGATAACCAGATCAGAGCGTATCGGTCAGCACCAACAGCCCGTCGCGCTGGCGGAAACCAACCCGTTCGCAAAAGGCGATCAGCGATGGATCGGGCGAAGGCAGACGAGCATGCAGGGCCTTGACGCCACCTTGACCCAAGGCGACGGCGACGGCATGGAGCACCTCAGTCCCAATGCCACGGCGGCGCACGGATTGACGGATAAACGTCTCATCGACCCAGCCTTCCATCCCGCCAAGCGCGATCGACCAGCCAAAGGTCACCAGCACATAGCCCAAGGGCGCACGTTGCGGACCAATGAGCCAGATCGCTCCGTGGGGTGACCCGTTCAGCAATGGGGTGATGGCGCGGCGGCGGCCTTCGTCATCGGATGGGATACCGATTTCGGCATGGTTGCGTTCGACAAGCGAAAGCACACGGTCGAGCGCGTCGGGACCCGCGAGCGTGATCGAGGTGGTCATAGGCGTGAAATCCGATCTGTCAGCAGACGGTAGAAGCCTTCGGCGTGAAGGTCACCGATGAACAACGCATTGGGTTTGCGTCCTGTCACGCGCCACCAATCAGCCACGGTCATGCCGAGTGTCAATTCGGACTGGGTTTCGATCTCTACGTTGATGTAGCGGCCAGAAAACAGATGCGGGTCAATGAGATAGGCGATGGTGCAAGGGTCGTGGAGCGGCGCACCTTCGGAGCCGTATTTCTCCATATCGAAGCGTTCAAAGAAGTCGGTCCATTCCGCGACCATCGTGCCAACATGGGTGCCCATATTGCGGAAGGCATCGATGCGGGATTTCGTGGTCAGCGCCTTATGCGTCACGTCCAAAGGCATGACGACGAGGGGGACGCCTGATTGAAACACGATCTGGGCTGCTTCGGGATCAACGTAGATGTTGAACTCTGCGGCGGGTGTGATGTTGCCGACCTCAAAATAAGCACCGCCCATGAGGACGATTTCCTGCACGCGCGGGATGATATCAGGGGCGCGTTCAAAAGCGGTCGCGATATTCGTTAGTGGTCCGATGGGGCAAAGCGTGACTGTGCCTTCGGGTTCGTTGCGCAGGGTTTCGATAATGAAATCAACGGCGTGCTGGTCCTGTAGCGGCATGGTCGGATCAGGAAATTGCGGACCGTCGAGGCCCGTTTTGCCGTGCACGTGTTCTGCGGTGACCAGTTTGCGTTTCATCGGCGCATCGCAGCCTGCATAGACCTTAACGTCAGGACGACCTGCGAGTTCACAGACAATCCGCGCGTTTTTTTGCGTGAGCGGCAGGGGCACATTGCCTGCAACGGCGGTGATGCCGAGTAGGTCGATGTCATCAGGGCTGCCAAGGGCCAAAAGAATGGCGACTGCGTCGTCTTGGCCGGGGTCGGTGTCGATGATGATTTTACGGGGTGCCATGACTGCCTCTTGTTCGCGTATTGCGGGCACAGTGCAGGGGCTTGGCCGTAGGTTCAAGCAGAAAGGACGCGTCGTCCCCCAGCGTCAAAAAAGGGCGGGATATGATCCCGCCCGTTCTGAATTTAGTGATCGCCGCGCGAGAGGGCCGCAACGCCCGTGCGGGCCACCTCGACCAGACCCAAGGGACGCATCAGGTCAGCAAAGGCGTCGATTTTCTCGGGCGTGCCGGTCAGTTCGAACACAAAGCTCTGCAGTGTTGTGTCGACCACGCTGGCGCGGAAGATATCGGCAAGGCGGAGCGCCTCAACACGCTGCTCGCCTTTGCCTGCGACCTTAAAGAGGCCCAGTTCACGCTCAACGCTCGGTCCTTCTGCGGTGAGGTCATGAACCTCGAGCACGGGAATGATGCGGCCCAGTTGGGCTTTGATCTGAACGATCACCTGTGGGGTGCCAGAGGTGACGATAGTGATGCGCGACTTGTGACCTTCGTGGTCGACTTCGGCCACGGTGAGGCTTTCTATGTTGTAGCCGCGACCCGAAAACAGGCCGATCACACGGGCGAGTACGCCCGGTTCGTTCATCACAGTGACTGCAAGGGTATGGCGTTCAACGGTGTCGCCATAGGTCGAGCGTAGGTCATAAGCCGAGTGAGAGGAGGAGCCTTTTTTGATCCGTAGTGCAGACATCTTCAGTGCTCCTTAAACTAGGGTTGCGCCGCTGGCGAATGCCGCAGCATCTGCAGCAAGCAGCATTTCGTTGTGCGGTTTGCCCGATGGGATCATCGGGAAGCAGTTCTCGTGTTTCTCAACAAGGCAGTCAAAGATCACAGGACCGTCGTGTTTGATCATCTCCATGATCGCGTCGTCGAGGTCAGCGGGGTCTTTGCAGATGATGCCTTTGGCACCGAACGCTTCGGCGAGTTTGACGAAGTCGGGCAGGGATTCAGACCACGACGACGAATAGCGTTCGCCGTGCAGCAGTTCTTGCCACTGACGGACCATGCCGAGGCGTTCGTTGTTGAGGATGAACTGTTTTACGGGCAGGCGATACTGCATCGCGGTGCCCATTTCTTGCATGTTCATCAGCCAAGACGCTTCGCCCGCGACGTTGATAACGAGAGCATCGCGGTGAGCCATCTGAACGCCGATAGACGCAGGGAAACCGTAGCCCATTGTGCCCAGGCCGCCCGAAGTCATCCAACGGTTCGGATCTTCAAAGCCGAGGAACTGTGCGGCCCACATCTGGTGCTGGCCAACCTCGGTCGTGATGTAACGATCCATGCCTTTGGTCAGTTCTTCGAGACGTTGCAGCGCATATTGCGGTTTGATCGTCTTTTCAGAGCCCGTGTAGGCGAGGCAGTCAATTTTGCGCCATTCGTTGATCTGGGTCCACCATTTCGCCAGACCTTCTTTTTCGGTCACGCGGCCACGGGATTTCCAGACTTTCAGGATGTCCTCGAGGACATGCGCAACATCGCCAACGATGCCGAGGTCAACGTGGATGACCTTGTTGATCGAGGACGGATCGATATCGATGTGAACCTTTTTCGACTTTGGCGAGAAAGCATCGATGCGGCCCGTGATACGGTCGTCGAAACGTGCGCCGATGTTGATCATCAGATCACAGTCGTGCATCGCCATGTTGGCTTCATAGAGGCCGTGCATACCCAGCATACCGAGCCATTTGTCGCCAGACGCAGGATATGCGCCCAGACCCATCAGGGTCGAGGTGATCGGGAAGCCGGTTGCTTCGACCAACTCGCGCAGCAGTTGGGAGGCCGCAGGGCCAGAGTTGATGACGCCGCCGCCTGTATAAAAGATCGGGCGTTTGGATTTCTCCATCAGCTTCACGAGGTCATTGATGCCCTCGATGGAACCCTTAACCTGTGGCTGGTAGTGTGATTTGCGTTTGGTCTTTTCGGTGTATTCGGCAGTCGCAAATTGAACATCCTTCGGGATGTCGATCAGAACCGGACCTGGACGACCCGAAGACGCAATGTGGAACGCTTCGTGGATGGTGCCCGACAGCTGAGCGGTGTCTTTGACCAGCCAGTTGTGTTTGGTACAAGGACGGGTGATGCCAACGGTGTCGGCCTCTTGGAACGCATCCGAACCAATCATGAAGGTCGGAACCTGACCCGAGAAAACAACGATCGGGATCGAGTCCATCAGCGCGTCGGTCAGACCTGTGACAGCGTTCGTCGCTCCTGGACCTGAGGTTACGAGGGCAACGCCAACCTTACCAGTCGAGCGTGCATACCCTTCGGCGGCGTGGATCGCAGCCTGTTCGTGACGGACCAGAACGTGGGTGATGTCGCTCTGTTGGAAAATTTCGTCATAGATCGGTAGCACGGCGCCGCCGGGGTAACCGAATATCGTGTCCACACCCTGATCTTTCAGAGCTTGAACAACCATTTTAGCGCCGGTCATCTGACGAGACATCTTCGTTCTTCCTTATCCTGCGTCGTCGTTACTTTTAACGTCGTTTTCATACAAAAAAGCCCCCGAGATTTTCGGGGGCGCATGGGGAACCGTTATGGTAAAACCGTTACCGGCCCATGCGCCATTTTCCCACCACTACTAGAAGGTTTTTCATCCCTCGGGCCTTTCGATTACGTGCGCGAACCTTATGCACGCCGGAAAAGCGAGGTCAACCTGTCTGGTAGAGAAAATGTCGCGAGGCGGGCATTTTTCGCAACTTTCTTTCAATTTGTCGCGGGTGGGGTCGAATCGATAAGGGACCGCTTGGGGCGGTTAACTGGTTAACGGGCCGTTAAATCGCAGGGCTTTGGGCGAGATTGTTTCTCAGTTCACATCAATCAGAGTTATTCACTGGATTTGTGAGGGCGGCTAAGCCACCGCGTTAGGAATTTCTTTACGATTGTGTCGAAAATGAGGCATGGTCCCTATGGTTGTTTAATCGTGGGGGATTTTAGAATGACTTTGATTAATGATCTGATTGCTGCACGTCAGGCCGTTACCGCAGTTGGTGTGACCTATTTGGTCCCAGCGGTTGATATTGGAAACGCGGCAGGGACGAGCGTTTTTATCTGGGAAGAACCGTCACTTGCGACCGATGGGGCGACCGACTTGTTCGTGGCGCTGGTCGATGCCGATGACAACGTCATCCCGCAAGGCACCCAAGAGATCGTCGGTATTGGGCCGACCCAGACGGGCGATACGCTCTATGTCTATTCCGACACGGGCGTTGTGACGCTCGAATATGAATCAACCGATGGTCTGGTGAAATTGGAACTGACCGTCGATGGCGAGAACCTGACGGACATTGCAGTCACGCCTATTGACGACTTTAGCGTCAACGTCGATGCGGACCTCGCGGTTTTCGATGGCACCGAGGACGGTGAAACGATCAACGGCAGCGCGGTTGCCGATCAGATCAACGGATATGGCGGTAATGACGACCTGCGCGGCTTTAATGGCGACGATGTGATCGACGCGGGCGCGGGGGCTGACACGGTGCGCGGTGGCACGGGCGATGATTTCGTTTCGGGCGGTGTGGGCAACGATATTATCTATGGCCAAGGCGGCAATGACGAACTGAACGGCAACAACGGTCAAGATTCGATCTACGGCGGGTTCGGTGACGATAAGGTCTTTGGCGGCGAAGGCGGCGACTTGCTCAAGGGTGGCGCTGGCAACGATATCATGCGCGGCGGTGCTGGGGCGGATAACGTCTCGGGCGGGGCTGGCAATGATACGATCAACGGCAACCTTGGTGATGACGCGCTCTATGGTGGTCGCGGCGACGATACGGTCAGCGGCGGCACGGGCGACGACAGCATTTGGGGTGCCTTGGGCGATGACGTGCTCTACGGTGATGCTGGTAACGACGTGGTCCTTGGTAACTCTGGCGACGACCTGATCTATGGCGGTGACGGTGACGACAAACTGCACGGTGGTGCGGATGATGACACCATCAATGGCGGCAATGGCAGCGATGTTGTGACGGGCGGCGCAGGCAATGATGTGATCGACACTTCGGGCAATCTGGCGACCGAGGTCGTGGTTGCCGATATCGCCCTTGGTACTGTGAGCGGCACGCCAGACATGGCCTATGAAGGTGTGTTCACCGCAGACACCGATCCAACAGACGATATGGATACGGTCTGGGGCGGCAACGGCGCTGACACGATCATCACAGGCGACGACGCGGACCAAGTTTGGGGCGGTAAGGGTGATGACACCATTGACGGCGGCTTTGACAACGACACGCTCTACGGCAACTTTGGTAAGGACATGATCATCGGGGGTGAAGGCGCCGACTATATCAACGGCGGCTCTGGCGACGACGTGATCTATGGCGGCCAAGGCCCTGATGAGGTGCAAATCCTCGACATCGCTGATGTAGGCGAAACACCTGATCTGGCCCCCGACAACGATGACGACGACATTTATGGCGGTGGCGGCAACGACACCATCTACGGTGGCGATGACAGCGATACGATCCACGGCGGGGTCGGTGACGACTTTATCCAAGGTGGCATCGACGACGACGCGCTGTTTGGTGATGCGGGCAATGACATCTTTGACTTTGCGGATGGTGACGGGTCCGACGTGATCGGCGACTTTACCATCGGTGAGGATAAGGTGCAGATCCTTGGTGGCTCGTTCGGCGACCTGATGCTGTCCCAAGACGAAAGCGCCGCGATCATTGAATATGGCGACCTGATGATCCGTATGGAAAACATGAACGCAGATGATCTGACGGCGTCGGACTTCTTGTTCGGGGATATCCTAGAGCCGATTGCGGTCGGATAATCTAGGCGACAGTCAAACTAAAAGAGCGGTGCGCGATCAGCGCACCGTTTTGCTATCGGGCAGTTGGATGCGCGATACCTGCTCTGCAATCGGATCGATCGAGAGCGGATGGGTCGTTGCCTCGTAATCGTCGGGATTGCCGATGTCCTGCCATGCGCCCTGATAGAAAATCTCGAGCGCGGAATAGTTCGATTTATAGCCCATCTTAGGGCTGCCAGGCACCCAATAGCCTAAGTAGACATAAGGAAGACCCATTTCGCGGGCGATTTCGATATGGTCAAGCACGAGGTACGTGCCGAGCGATTGGCGCTCTAGCTCTGGGTCAAAGAAGGAATAAACCATGCTCAGCCCGTCATCGAGGATGTCGGTCAGGCAGACGGCGCGCAGGGCGCGATCTTCGTCCGTGACATCGGTATATTCAATGAGCCGCGTGCGGATCGGCGTTTCCTCAACCATGGCCGCAAATTCAAAGAGGTCCATGTCCGCCATCCCGCCCGTTGCGTGACGACTGTCGAGGTAGGTGCGGAACAGATCGAACTGTTCCTCAGTTGCCCAAGGGCTGGTCGCACGGCGGGCGAGGGACTTATTGCGTTTGATCACGCGGCGCTGGCTTTTGGATGGTGCAAAATCCGCAACCCTGATGCGGGCGGACATACAGGCCGAACAGTCGGAGCAGGATGGGCGGTAAAGCACGTTTTGCGACCGACGAAAGCCCTGTTTGGACAGTGCATCGTTGAGCTTTGTTGCGCCGTCGCCCTGAAGTGCAGTGAACAGCTTCCGCTCCATCCGTCCGTCGAGATACGGACAGGGCTGCGGGGCCGTCACATAAAACTGGGGCGCTATCGGGAGCGTGTGGCGCATTAATACTCGGATCGCAAAGAATTTGCGCGAGGTTAGCAACCTCGCGCTGTTTGTCCAAGTCTCTACGACGACTAAAGCATTCTGTTTATAGCGGCAGTGCCTAGAATGTGATCCGTCAGACCTTGGTTCCGTTCAGAGAGGAGCATCATCAGCACCGAAACGAGCTGCAGCGGGAAGACTGCGATTGAAACGGTATAGCCAACGGTGTGCCAAAACGCGGTGCGACTGTCCAAGCGGTGGCCGTCGCTGTCACGCAATTCGACGCCCATCATCCGCATCCCCCACGTGGCGCCAGCGCCTGACAGGGTTGACCAGCGATAGATGAACCCCACCACAAACAAAAACACAGGGAAAAAGAACAGGGCGGTGAAGGCCGTAAAGGGGATCAGAACGATTGCCGTACCAAGGATCAGTGCCGTGTCGATCACCCACGCAATCGCGCGCTTGGCGGTGACACCGTCGTAGAAGTCGGCGCGCATCTGAGGATCAGGAAGGCCGTAGGTCATTGTATCGCTTTCATGGTCAGAGGGCGGGTGGCCGAGGGGAGCGGCCACCCGAGGGTAATTGGATTAGACGGTTTCGTCTTCTTCTTTGGGCGCACGAGCGGCACGCGCACGGTCATCCATGAATTGATCGAATTCCGATTTGTCTTTGGCTTCGCGCAGACGTTCGAGGAAGGCCTCAAAGTCCTGCTGTTCCTGTTCGAGGCGGCGCAGCGTTTCGTTTTTGTAAGCGTCGAACGCAGAGTTGCCAGAGGTTCGGTAGGCCGCGTGCGAACCAAAGGGCGACTGTGCCTTGCGGCGGTTAGAACATTTTCCACTGAACATGCGTTTGCTCCAGATCATATATGCAAGAAGGGCGAGGCCGACCGGCCAGAAAAAGATAAAGCCAAGGACCATAGCGGCGATCCAAGCGCCTTTGCCGCGTTCGTCGAGCCAAGTTTCGGCCCGCGAGAACCAGCCACCTTTCGGTGCGGTCGGGTGAGGGGTCGTAAAGGTATCAGACATTGAAGGGCTCCGTTTCGGGGGTGATGTTAATCCGTTTCACATCACCGATATCGGAATGCCCAACCCCACCTTCAAGGGTCTATGTTAAAGATTTTCACATTTATTTCCGGTTGT
Organism: Aestuarium zhoushanense; assembly: GCF_056431045.1. Taxonomy (NCBI): domain Bacteria; kingdom Pseudomonadati; phylum Pseudomonadota; class Alphaproteobacteria; order Rhodobacterales; family Paracoccaceae; genus Aestuarium; species Aestuarium zhoushanense. Next base: position 63,130 of record NZ_JBWKMA010000022.1, on the reverse strand, counting down.
GCGATTAAGGGATTGATCCCGTTCAGAAATTATTTCGTGAAATCGGCAGAATTTGCGCCTGTGATCCGCAAAAGATCGGCAGGGGCGATGGGAAAGATATGGCGCGGGGTGCCCGCTGCGGCCCAAATTTCGGTGAATTCCGACAGGCGCGGATCGAAAAACGCACGGATCGGGTTTAGGTGGCCGACAGGGGACACACCGCCAATGGCAAAGCCTGTCTGCGCCCGCACGAGGTTTGCATCGGCACGGCCCAAAGGTTCGCCTGCTAGTGCGGTGGCCTTATCCGCGCAGACTTGGTTCCCGCCTGCGGTCAGGAACAGGATCGCTTCGCCTGAGGTTTCGCCCTGAAAGATGATCGATTTGGCGATTTGGTCGATGGTGCAGCCTGCGGCCTCTGCGGCTTGGGCGGCGGTGCGAGCTTCGCCCAATTCGACGGGCGTGATGTCGAGACCCGCGTCATGGAGCGCTTTGGTCACACGTTTCAGGCTCTTGCTCATCACTTTCTCCGCTTTGCGTCTGATCAAGGCAGTTGAATGGGGAATTGACGAAAATTCAATGGCCTATGAGAGTGTGCCCATGACCTTCGAATCCCGACTGACCCGCACCCCCCGTCCATTTGATCCTGACCGTGCAGAGGACTCTATCGGCTATTTGCCTGACACCCCAGCGGGGCTGGTGCCCTTGGTCAAAGGGGCAGGCGGGTGCAGCCCCTATTTGCTCGACCTGATGAAGAAAGAAGCGGCGTGGATCGTGCCTGCATTTGACGACCCCGAGGCGGCGTTCAAGGGTGTCCTGACAGAGGTCGCAGCACTTTCGGTTGATCAGCTGTCTTCTGGCCTGAGGCAAGCAAAACGGCGTGTGGCTCTGCTGACGGGCTTGGCTGATTTGGGTGGGGTATGGCCGCTGGAAACGGTCACCCAAGCGCTCTCTGATTTCGCGGATGCCTCTGTCGATGTGTGTCTAAAGACCCTCGTAGCGCATGAGATTGGGCGCGGGAAAATCCCTGGCCTAACTGACGAGGCCGCTGAAACGGCGGGCGGGATGGTTGCTTTGGCCATGGGCAAGGGCGGCGCGGGAGAGTTGAACTATTCCTCTGACATCGACCTGATTATGCTCTTTGACGAAGAGCGTTTCGATGACAGCAATTACCACGACGCGCGGGCGGCCTTTATCCGTGTGACGCGCAAGATGACCACGCTTTTGTCGGATAACACCGCCGAAGGTTACGTGTTCCGCACCGACCTGCGTTTACGTCCCGATGCCAGCGTCACGCCCGTCTGTATCCCGATGATCGCGGCTGAGCATTACTACGAATCCGTTGGTCGGACGTGGGAACGTGCCGCTTACATTAAGGCCCGTCCAGCTGCGGGCGACCTTGAAGGCGGGGCGAAGTTTCTTGAAACCCTGCGCCCGTTTGTTTGGCGCAAGCACCTCGATTTTGCGGCGATTCAGGATGCCCATGATATGCGGCTGAAAATCCGCGACCATAAGGGGCTGCATGGGGCGCTGAACCTTGATGGGCATAATATTAAGCTAGGTCGTGGCGGGATCAGGGAGATCGAGTTCTTCACCCAGACCCGTCAGTTGATTGCGGGTGGACGTGATCCGAAATTGCGGGTGCGTGAAACACGGCGCGGGCTGGAACGGCTTGCGGCAGCGGGGTGGGTGCCTGAGCAAGACGCTGTAACGCTCTATGATCATTACCGTTTCCATCGCGAGGTCGAACACCGTGTTCAGATGATCAACGACCAGCAAACCCATGCTTTGCCAAATTCGGCAGAAGGTTGGGCGCGACTTGCGGCCTTTATGGATCGCGACGTTGTGGACCTACGGGCGGAACTGACCAACCGGTGCGAAGAGGTGCACACCCTGACCGAAGGGTTCTTTGCCCCTGGTCAGGCGGCAAAGCCCGAGGACGATTTTGGCGCAGAGATGGAAGCCCAGTGGCGCGGCTATCCTGCGTTCCGGTCGGAGCGCGCGGTCGATATTTTTAAACGTCTGAAGCCAGAGATTTTCGGTCGCTTGAAAGAGGCGGCAAAGCCCGATGAGGCGCTGTTGCAATTCGACGGGTTCTTGCGCGGATTGCCTGCAGGGGTTCAACTGTTTTCGCTCTTTGATGCGAACCCGTCGCTGACCCAATTGATCGTGGACATTTGCTCGACGGCCCCTGCGCTAGCGCAATATCTGTCTCGGAACTCTGACGTGTTCGACATGGTGATTGGCGGGTCGTTCTTTGCCTCTTGGCCCGGCGTTGAAGAATTGTCGCGGTTGCTCGCTCGCGCAATGTCCGAGGCCCCCGATTATGAGGCGCAGCTGAATATGGCGCGGCGGTTCATGAAGGAATGGCACTTCCGCGTTGGCGTGCATCATCTGCGCGGATTGATCGATGCCCAAGAAAGTGGGCGCCAATATGCGGAACTGGCAGAGGCCGTGATCGCGGGGCTTTGGCCGCTGGTCGTCGCAGAGTTCAGCGCGAAACATGGCACTCCTCCGGGGCGTGGGGCTGTGGTCCTTGGCATGGGATCGCTCGGGGCTGCGCGGCTCAATGCGGGATCAGACCTCGACCTGATAATGATCTACGACGATCAGGGCGTTGAGATGTCCGACGGGCGACGTCCTCTTGCGACGCGCCCCTATTACGCCCGCCTGACCCAAGCGCTCTTGACCGCTGTGACTGCACCGATGACAGACGGGCGGCTATACGAGGTCGACATGCGACTTCGCCCATCAGGGCGGCAGGGGCCTGTCGCGACCTCGATCCTATCGTTCGACAATTACCAGCGGACAGAGGCGTGGACATGGGAACACCTCGCGCTGACGCGCGCGCGGCCTGTGGCGGGGAACATGGAATTGGGCGCAGAGGTCGAGGCACTCCGCCTCGCGGTGCTCAACGAAAAGTCGACGGGCGCGGCGGTATTGACCGATGTTGCCGATATGCGCCGTCGCATCGCCGAGGCCAAAGCGCCTCAGGGTGATTGGGACGCGAAAATTGGGGCGGGACGGTTGCAGGATGTCGAACTTTGCGCCCAGACAGCAGCGTTGCGAGCGGGTAGTGCAGCACGCACCGTGCCCGAACAGATCGCGGCGGGTGTCGCCTCTGGATGGCTGGATGCCGCGGATGAAGCGGCCCTAACACGTTCTGCCGCGCTATTTTGGCAACTGCAGGCAGCAGCCCGACTTCTCACGGGGGGTGTTTTACATCCCGAAGACCTTGGCGAAGGCGGTCGGCGCTTTATCTTGCGGGAGACCGGATGTGCGGACACCGACAGCTTACTTCAGACGATGGAGGCAGCCGCGGCAGAGGCGGATGCGGTTATCACCCGTTTGTTGGATTAGATGGACCATGTCAAAAGACAAACTCGACCCTGTAGGCGTTATTCGCGAGTCCTATAACATCGACGGCATTGGTGCCGACGATTGCCGGACGATTTTCCTTGGCTGGGTTCTCAAGGTGCCTGTCGAAGAGGACACCGATGATTTCGTGCGTCAGCTGTTAGAGCGGCACGCGGACGAGCCAGCAGATCACCCGATGACGGTGACGCTCAAGGCGGCTCTGGAAAAAACAGACCGCCCGGCGCGGCGCGGCGGACGGTCTGCACGGGTTATCACCCAGTAGGGATTAGCGGGCGAGCGCGGCGGCCTCTTTGGCCAATGCCTCGATCCCAGCCCAATCGCCAGCTTTGACGAGGTTCGCAGGTGCGACCCATGATCCACCGCAGCACAGCACGTTGGACAGCGACAGGTAGTCGTTGACGTTCTTCATGCTGATGCCACCAGTGGGGCAGAATTTGACCTGCGGGATCGGTGCGCCAATCGCCTTGAGCGCAGGGGCGCCGCCATTTGCTTCGGCTGGGAAGAACTTCATTACGGTATAGCCGCGCGCGTAGAGCTTCATCACGTCCGACGGGGTTGCGGTGCCTGGGAGGAGCGGCAGGTCGTTTGCCTCGCACGCGTCAAGCAGTTCGTCGGTCACACCAGGCGACACGCCAAAGGTCGCGCCCGCAGCCTTGGCCGCTTCGACGTCTTTTGGGGTGAGGAGGGTGCCCGCACCAACAACGCCACCCTGAACGGTTGCCATCTCGCGGATGACATCAAGGGCAGAAGGCGTGCGCAGCGTCACTTCGAGCGCAGGCAGACCACCTGCGACGAGGGCGCGTGCGAGATCCGCAGCGGTGCTTGCGTCGTCTACGACGAGAACGGGAACAACGGGGGCCAGTTTGCAAATTTTGCGGGCTTCGATGGATGCAGCTTCAGGGGTCATATGTTTAATCCTGTTGAATGAATGGGCGCGGTCAGAGGACGACCGCAGCGCCGTCAGAAGCGAGGCCGACATTGCGGCGGAAAACGTCAAAGAGTTCGCGGCCAACGCCGTTGCCATTTGCCGAAAGGTCAGGCGTAGCGGCAGTGCGGGTGGACAGGTCCACGCCGATCACCTCGAGCGTGCCAGCCTTTGCGTCGAGGCGAACAATGTCACCATCTTGCAGATAGGCGAGCGGACCACCGTTCGCGGCCTCGGGTGAAACGTGGATCGCGGCAGGCACTTTGCCCGACGCGCCTGACATACGGCCATCGGTCACCAGTGCCATTTTATACCCGCGGTCTTGCAGAACCGAGAGGGTCGGCGTCAGCGAGTGCAATTCAGGCATCCCGTTCGAGGACGGACCTTGAAAGCGGACAACAACCACCGTGTCCCCCGTGAACTCGCCGTTCTGGAAGGCTTTTTTCACGTCGGCCTGTTCGTGGAACACGCGGCAGGGCGCTTCGATGATTTGGCGGTCCTCGGCGACGGCAGAGACTTTGATCACCCCACGGCCAAGGTTGCCCGTCAGCTGTTGCAGGCCACCATGCGCGTTGAACGGCTCTGCCACGGGGCGGAGGATTTTGTCGTTCAGTGTTTCTTTGGGGCCTTCTGCGTATTGCACACGGCCGTCTGCGAGTTTCGGCTCTTGGGTGTAGCGCTCAAGTCCCTTGCCCGCGATCGTGGTCACGTCGTCGTGCAACAGACCAGCGTTCAGCAGCTCGGAGATCATGAACTGAAGACCGCCCGCCGCGTGGAAGTGGTTCACGTCAGCGAGGCCGTTTGGATAGACCTTTGCCAAGAGCGGAACCGCTTCAGACAATTGCGCGAAATCTTCGAGGTCGAGGATGATCCCCGCCGCACGGGCCATCGCAGGCAGGTGCAGAACGAGGTTCGTTGACCCACCCGTTGCCATCAGACCCACGATACCGTTCACAAAGGCGCGTTCATCCAGCACGTCACAGGCGGGCGTAAATTCGTTGCCCAGCGACGTGATCTGCGCCGCACGTTCAACGCCGGCAACAGTGAGTGCATCACGCAATGGAGTGTTCGGGTTCACGAAAGACGAACCGGGGAGGTGGAGGCCCATGAACTCCATCAACATTTGGTTGGTGTTCGCGGTGCCGTAGAAGGTGCAGGTGCCCGGACCGTGGTAAGAGGCCATTTCAGCCTCCATCAGTTTGTCACGGCCCACTTCACCTGTTGCGAATTTCTGGCGGACCTTGGCCTTTTCGTCGTTCGGCAGGCCAGATGTCATCGGTCCAGCGGGGATGAACACCGCAGGGAGATAGCCAAAAGTCGCCGCAGCCATCACGAGGCCGGGCACGATTTTATCGCAGACGCCAAGGTAAAGCGCGGCATCAAAGGTGTTGTGCGATAGGCCAACGCCAGCAGCCAGCGCGATCACGTCGCGGGAAAAGAGCGACAACTCCATTCCCGTTTGGCCTTGGGTCACGCCATCGCACATCGCAGGCACACCGCCCGCGACCTGCGCCGTCGCGCCGACCTTACGGGCGATATCGCGGATCATGGCGGGGTAGGTTTCATACGGCTGATGCGCCGAGAGCATATCGTTGTAGGCAGTAATAATGCCGAGGTTCGGGGCGCGGTCGTCAACGAGCGCTGCCTTGTCTGCACCCATCGCAGCATAGGCGTGAGCTTGGTTTCCGCAGGCGAGGTGGGCACGGCGCGGCCCTTGGGCAGCAGCGGCTGACATGTGGTCCAGATAGGTGCTGCGCGTGTTTTCACTGCGCGCGCGGATACGGTCGGTTACCTCGACTAGCGTCCGGTGAAGGGACATTGGATTCTCCTGCGGTCTCTCTCTCGACGGGCCGTTTAGCATAATATGTTAACGCTAACAACTATCATGACAACAGAAAACCCATCGGTGCCGTGAGAGCGAAGTTTCACGAAATCAGACCACTCCCGCCACAGTTGTGCCTATATTCGAATGGATAGTTAATCAAACCTTAATGGTAGAAGAGTGGCCGAATGGCTACCGAAGGGACTGAAGATGCGACTTTTGAAAACAGTATTGGCAACTGCACTGGTGTTCTTTGTTGCTGGGTGTGTGAGTGACAATGGTGTAACCCGAAATGCAACGCTAGAGGCACCGTTGCCTTCGGTGGGTGAGCAGGCTTTGCCGAGCTACACCGTGCGGAACGTTCAGATCATTGTGCCCGAGACACTTTCCGTCTCTGAGGCAAATTCGATTAAACCTGTAGCCGACATCGTGTGGCGTGGGGATATCGGTGGCACGCGTCATGAACAACTCCGCGTGCTGTTCGAAGAGGCCGCTCGCGATGGTGCGGAACGTCTGCGTGGTCAGGTGCCTGTCGTTGCTGAAATGACGCTGACGCGGTTCCACGGCCTGACCCAGCGTACACGCTATTCTTTTCAGGGCGACTACGACATCAACTTTGTCCTTGTAGTGCGCAATGCCAATACAGGCGACGTGATCGAAGGTCCGCGCAATGTGCGCCTCGTCCTTGATAGCCCGCATCCCGACGATGTGTTGGCGATGGATGCCCGCGGCTATTCCGAGCGGATGTTCGTTAAGGACTACCTTGTTGGTGCGCTTGCACAGGTTCTGACGCACTAACAGCCTTTCCGAGGCTTGCGAAACAGAGTAGGAGGGCGGCATGAACATGCCGTCCTCTTTGCCTATTGTGCGCCTCATGCCCAAAGCTGACGCCAGAGCGATCCGCTTTGGTTTCCCTTGGGTTTATTCCAACGACCTCGTCACCGACCGCCGCACCAAGGCGATCGAGGCGGGCGCTATTGCCGAATTGCAGGATGCCGAACGGCAACCGCTCGGCCTTGTGGCGTTTAATCCAGACTCGCGCATTATCGCGCGGATGTTGGATCGCGATACATCGGCGGTGATTGATCAGGCGTGGATTGCGGCGCGCCTGAAAAAGGCGCTCGACCATCGCGAACGTGTCTTTGCAGAACCGTTCTATCGTTTGGTTCATGCTGAGGCTGACGGGTTCCCTGGCGTTGTGATCGACCGTTTCGGGGATACTGTTGTGATGCAGCCGAACGCAGCTTGGGCGGATCGTCTGGTGCCTGAGTTTACAGCGGCTCTCCAAGAGGTCGTGGGTATTAAGACCGTGATCATGAACGGGTCTGGTCGTGCGCGTGGCCTTGAAGGTTTGCCTGAGGAAATGAAGGTCGTAGCGGGCGATGCCCCAACAGCGCCGATCCCCGTGCCGATGAACGGTGCGATCTATATGGCAGACGTTATGGGCGGCCAGAAAACGGGCCTGTTCTATGACCAACGCCCGAACCATGCGTTCAATGCGGGGCTGTGTAAGGGCGCGAAAGTGCTCGACGTATTTTCACACGTGGGTGGGTTCTCGCTCGCTGCACTTGCTGGCGGCGCAGAGAGTGCGCTGGCGGTTGATGGATCGGCTGCGGCGCTATCGCTTGCCGAACAAGGCGCAGAGGCGATGGGTGTGTCGTCGAAATTCGCAACCCGCAAGGGCGATGCGTTTGACGTGCTAGCGGCCTTGGCTGAAGAAGGCGAAACCTTTGACGTGGTCGTCTGTGATCCACCTGCCTTTGCCCCGTCGAAACAGTCGCTTGAGGCTGGCTTGCGGGCTTATGAACGTGTGGCGCGTCTTGCTGCGCCGCTCGTACGTGAGGGCGGTTACCTCGCGCTGTGTTCCTGTTCGCACGCAGCGGACCTGTCGAAATTCCGCAATGCCTCGGCACGTGGGATCGGTCGGGCAGGGCGCTCTGCGCAGATCATCCACACGGGCTACGCTGGGGCCGATCACCCGATGATGCCGCAACTCGCAGAGAGCGGATATCTGAAATCCGTCTTTTTCCGCCTGTGAGAGTTCTGATCGACGCCTGCGTTCTGTTTCCCACGGTCATGCGGGAAGTGGTGCTGGGCGTCGCGGCGCAGGGGCTGTTTGAACCTCGCTGGTCGGATCGCATCCTCGAAGAATGGGCGCGAGCAACGCCCAAGCTCGGCACGGGGGCCGAGGCCATTGCGCGGGGCGAGATCGCGCTGTTGTCCGCACGGTTCCCACGGGCGATTGTCCCTGTCGCGCCCCATGTCGAACAACGGCTGTGGCTCTCGGACGAGAACGACATTCACGTGCTGGCTTCGGCGATTGCTGGGTCGTGTGACGCGATCCTGACGATCAACGCCAAAGATTTCCCGAAACACGTATTGGCCGAAGAGGGCCTAGCGCGGCTGGACCCTGACGGGTTCCTTTATTCCCTCTGGCTCGACCATCCCGCGCAGGTCCAAGCCGCAGCAGATGCCGTTCTGGCAGAGGCACGGCGATTGTCGGCGGACGATTGGACCATGCGGTCCCTTATGAAAAAAGCGCGGTTGCCCCGTTTGGGTAAAGCGCTGGATTAAGCCCACTTTGCCGTGTTGTCGCGGATGGCGGCGATGCGTTCTTCGGCCTTTGGATGGCTCAATAGCCATGCAGGGATTTGGTTCGCGTGGCCACCAGAGAGCCGTTCGAGTTTCTGAAACAGGCTGATCTGTGGGTCGGCCCCGATCCCCGCCTTGAGCAAGAGCGCGGTGGCATAGGCGTCGGCCTCGTATTCATCACGGCGGGACAGTTTCGCGGCCAAGAGCGACAAGAGCGTATTGGCGAGCCACGGCCCGATCACCGGAATAAACCGACCGAGGATCCCCATCAGCAGCATCCGCAGTGCGTTTTGCCCACTGAAATCTATCATCCGGCGGCGCGAATGGCCCAAGGCCACGTGACCCATTTCATGGGCGATCACACTGGCGATCTCTTCGCCTGTGACCTCACCTGTGCGGAACTTTTGCAGGAACCCACGGGTGATGAAAATCCGTCCGTCAGGGGCGGCCAGACCGTTGATCTGGGGGATTTCGTAGACAAAGACCCGCACCCTTGGAATATCGAGAGCCTTGGCCAACCTGTCGGTTACAGGTTTCAGCGCAGGATCGGCGAGTTCCGTCGATTTCGCATCCAGCTCGCGCCGCAAACGCCACGACGAGAAATGCCACATGGCGAGGGCATAGAGGATCGGGAGGACGAAAATCAGATAGCGCATGGTGTAAATATGGGGACCTCACGCCCCGCGACAAGCCTAACCATGGCGATGATGATCGCGCCATCGTTTCCACAACCAATGGCCAAAGCCTAACGTGAGGACGAGCGCGACCAGAAGGCCCGAGAGGTCAGAGGCAACTTCTGCCGCATAGATGATCTGATCCGCGAACAAGAGGCCGAGGGTGATGTAGATGAAAACCCAAACGGCCTCGCCTGCGGCGCCCCAGATGGTGAACCGCAGACGGTTCATCCCCACGATCCCGCCCGCGACATTGGCATATGGCCCCAGCGGGCTGAGCGCCCAACGGCTAAGGAAAATTGCGATGCCGCCATGTTTTTGGGTGAGGTCTTGGGCCTGTTGAAACAGCTTCGCCCGTTTTGGGTGGCTAGTGATCTGATGGCGGATGTGGCGGCCACCATGTTTTCCGATGATATATCCCGTCTGATCGCCCACCATCGCGCCCCCAAAGGCCGCAGAGGACACGGCGAGGTAGCTCAGATCACCCGCGCCAACAAAGGCGCCCCCCGCCATCATCGCAAGAGAGGCGGGGATCGGTAGGGCGAGGCACGACAGGAAGGTTACAATGAACAAGATCCACGCGCCATAAACCGCGACTTGCCCCAAAACCCATTCGGTCACCGCGCATTCTCCGCCAAAAAGGCCTGAACTTCGGCGATGACTTGGGCCACGGGGACACCGCGCATCTCTGCGATATCTTCGAGCGTTGGTCGGCCTTCGGGTTTTTCCGTGATGCCGATGGCGTTGGCTAGGTCGCGGCTATCCACATGCCAGCTGTGCGCGATGAAACCAGGGGTCATCCATTCCGCAGGATCAACGCGCCGATGGGCGGGATCGTTCCAAAACAGCATGTCGAGCACGAATTTAACCAGGAAGAACCCCAGCAAAACGACAGCCAGCACAAAGCCAACAATGGCGATGCGGTGTTTGGTAAAGAAACGGTTTAGCCTGCTCATCCCAGCGCCTTCATGCCGCGTTCGATCCCTTCGAGCGTCATTGGCACCATGCGGTCAGCACCAAAGATGTCGCGGATCATTCCGATGGATTGAGTATACCCCCAAAGCCGTTCCGGAACAGGGTTGATCCACAGGTGATTGGACCACTGATCTCGCGCCCGTTCGAGCCAAACCTGTCCTGCCTCTTCGTTCCAATGTTCATTGGCCCCGCCGCGATAGGCGATTTCATAGGGGGACATCGAGGCGTCACCGACAAAGATGCATTTGTAGTCGGGGCCATAGGTGTGCAGCACGTCCCATGTGGGCGTTTGCGCATTCCAACGGCGGGCATTGTCGCGCCAAACGCCTTCGTAGAGGCAGTTATGGAAATAGAAATGTTCGAGGTGTTTGAACTCGCTCCGTGCGGCGCTGAACAGTTCTTCGACCACCTTGATATGCGGGTCCATTGAGCCGCCGATGTCAAAGAACAGCAGCACCTTCACCGCGTTGCGCCGTTCGGGGCGGGTCTGCACATCGAGATAGCCGTGCTCTGCCGTGGCGCGGATCGTGCCGTCGAGGTCCAATTCATCCGCCGCCCCATCGCGTGCCCATTTGCGTAGACGTTTCAGAGCGACCTTAATGTTTCGGGTGCCAAGTTCGACGCTATCGTCGAGGTTCTTGAATTCCCTTTTGTCCCAGACTTTTACGGCACGTTGGTGTCGTGATTTGTCTTGGCCGATACGGACGCCTTCGGGGTTGTAGCCATAGGCGCCAAAGGGCGACGTGCCCGCTGTACCGACCCATTTCGATCCACCCTGATGGCGGCCCTTTTGCTCTTCGAGCCGCTGTTTCAGCGTCTCCATCAGCTTTTCAAACCCACCGAGCGATTGGATTTCGGCTTTTTCCTCCTCGCTCAGCGTCTTTTCCGCGAGCTTGCGGAGCCATTCCTCGGGGAGGTCCATCGCCTCGACCACATCGTCGAAACTGATGGCGTCAAGACCTTCAAAACTGGCGGCAAAGGCGCGGTCGAATTTGTCGAGGTGGCGTTCATCTTTTACCAGCGCGGCGCGGGCGAGGTAGTAAAACGCATCCACGTCATATGTGGCGATCCCTGCGGCAAGCCCGTCGAGGAACGACAGAAACTCCCGCAACGAGACCGGCACGCCGCCTTTCCGAAGGGTTTCGAAAAACGGCAGAAACATCGGTTACGGCCGATAGCTGCGGTCGATCCCGATCATGATGAACAGCGCGATCGTGCCGAGGATTAGCGCATAAACCGCAGCCCATTGCAGGATGTCGAGGGCGGAGCCGCCCCGTAGCTTTGCCCGAAGGCCCCCGAAAATGGCACCGAGAAGCAGGCCGAAAATGGGGATAAGCATGGGGCGTTTCTCCTTATCTTGGATCGAGTGCGGCAACCTCGCGCAATCGGGTCCTGACGTTTTGATCAGAGCCAAATCCATACCGCGCCCACGCCAGACTGTCCATGCGGGTTTGGGACGCCTCTGACGCGCGACCGAGGTTGTCCAGTGCTTCGGCTTTGAACATCATGAGGGTTGCAAGTAGGGCCGCGTTTTCATGGGCGGCGGCAATCGGGATTGCCTCATTCGTGATCTGCAGGGTCTGGATGTTGTCTCCTTCAGAAAGAGAGAACGCCGCGAGTTGCACCGCCACATGGGCGCGTTGCAAACGGGTTTCGGCACTGGCGCGATAGGCGCGGTCTGCTGCCTCGAACGCGGCACGGGCGAGGGCAGGGTCGCGCCCGACTTGCAGGCGACCATAAACAAAATTGGCAAAGCCTTCGCGGGTGTTCGACCATCCATAGCTACGCGCAAGGTTCACAGCGCGCTCTGCCGCGGCGGTTCGTCCACCAGCGGGTGTCCCAGAGGACAGCGCCGTTTCCATCGCGTCAATCCAGTCGCGGGACGTGTCGTTGACGGGCCGACCGTCGCTGCGTTCACCGGCGGGGTTCAACCGAGCTAGAATGGCGGGCAGGCGCGCGGCGACTTCACCGCGGGTCATGCCATTGCGCAGTTCGGGCGAATAATAGGCCTTGAGCATCAGCATATCAAAGCTGGTCAGCACCGCATGCATGTTATCGTCGTTAAAGATCGAATCCGGCAGGCGGTAGAGATCGTTGAGCGGGCCGATGGCTTGGGCTAGTTCTTCGTGCAGGCAGTCGCGAATTTCTTGCGGTGCCACATCGGCGGGCACAAAGACGGTCGCGCGGTCACGGCGTTCCAGAGTGGTCCAATCGACCTGCGGCGTGCGGCGCACTTGTTTAAACTCTTCCCAGCTTGACACTCGGGGCACAACGAAACAAGCGGCGCGTGGGACAGCGCGGGTTAGCTCGGCCCGAGGAATGGCTTGGATTGTGATGGCTGCCTCAGGCGCACCTGTGAGGAAAATGTCGATGCCCGCCTCGTTCTGCATCCGCGCCAAAAGCGCGCGCAAATCGGTGACGAGGGTCGCATTGGCGGGGCCAGTGACGCGCACTGAAATCGGGCCTTCGAACCGTGTGAGCGTGGCAATCGGGCGACCGCTCTCCATCCGGAACGAGAGGTCGAGGAAATCGCGCAGTAGTTCGCTGTTCGGGCGGGTCGGCAAGGAGACGTTGTTATTCGCAAAGGTCCGCATCGGCGGCAGGTGATCCTCCATGCTCAGCGCACGGGTCGGTTCAAACGTCTGCGGCATCGGTGTGCAGGCGGTCAGCGTTGTTACGGCCATAAGGTAGGCAGCTCTCATAGCAGGCCTCCTTTGGGCAGACAGGTCGCATTGGCGCCCAGCAGGGTGGCGCCAATTGTTTGTAACAGTCCAGACAGGCGCGATTGCGCGGTCTGGTGATCTTTAACGGTCCACAGCCTAGCCCGACCCGCAACCATTGCGGGGGGGAACTGGCGGCATTCGACCGGCATTTTTGCCTTGGTCAAAGTGCTCTCCTCAATTTACCCACAACCCTAACCTGCCGAAGGAGTGGGGCCGCATTCAGATCGCAAAGGGGTTTTACCAAGGCGAGCCTCACGCAACACGACAACTAAAAGGCGTCGTGCTGCCACAAATCACGCGAAAAATGGCAATTGTTTACCAATTTGGCGAAATCGTGTCGCAGCCGCGCCACTATCGTAGTGCGTGGCAACAATCGTGCCGCTAGATGTTGAATCGAGGCCTTAGCGCGCCCGACGCGCCATAAAGGCGAGTCGTTCGAAAAGATGAACGTCCTGTTCATTTTTCAGCAGCGCGCCGTGCAGTTTCGGCAGCGCATTGCCCGAATCCTGTCGCAGATCCTCAGCGCTGAGGTCTTCGGCGAGGAGGAGTTTCAGCCAGTCGAGCACTTCAGAGGTCGATGGTTTCTTTTTCAACCCAGGGGTTTCACGCACTTCAAAGAAGCGGGTGAGGGCGGTCGACAAAAGGTCGGCTTTGATATTGGGGTGATGGACCGCGATGATCTGGCGCAGCGTGTCGGCATCGGGGAAACGAATGTAGTGAAAGAAACAACGGCGCAGAAACGCGTCGGGCAGTTCCTTTTCATTGTTCGAGGTGATGATGACGATCGGGCGGTTGGTGGCGCGGATCGTTTCGCCCGTCTCATAGACATGGAACTCCATCCGATCGAGTTCTTGCAACAGGTCGTTCGGAAATTCGATGTCGGCCTTGTCGACCTCATCAATCAAAAGGACGACCTTTTCGTCGGCCTCAAACGCCTGCCAGAGCTTACCTTTTTTGATGTAGTTTTTCACGTCATGGACGCGTTCGTCGCCTAGCTGGCTGTCCCGAAGGCGGCTCACCGCGTCGTATTCATAAAGACCCTGTTGCGCCTTTGTGGTCGATTTGATGTTCCATTCGATCATCCGCAGACCAAGCGCCGCAGCGACCTGACGAGCCAGTTCCGTTTTACCCGTTCCCGGTTCCCCCTTGACCAAGAGCGGACGTTCCAGCGTGACCGCGGCATTCACCGCAACCTTAAGATCGTCGCCAGCCACATAAGAATCGGTTCCGTTGAACTGCATTGTCGTCCGTCCCTTCAAAGTCGTGTGACAGTATCACGACGAAAACGACCTGCAACCATTGAAGAAATTACCATTTTCGGGCGTGACACTCCTGTGCTGAGAGAGTAAAGGAGGGCGCGAGTTAGAGGGAGTGGCTGATGGCCGATGAACCCAACATGACGGCCGACAGCGCGATTAAGGGTAGTTCGATGAAAGCCGAGAATTTTCTTCCGGAAGATTACCGTCCCGCCGAGGACGAACCGTTTATGAACGAGCGTCAGCTCGAGTATTTTCGTCGTAAATTGATTGCGTGGAAAAACGACATCCTCGAAGAAAGCCGTGACACGATCACTGGCATGAAAGAGGGCACACGGAACATCCCAGACATCGCTGACCGCGCGTCCGAGGAAACCGACCGTGCGCTGGAACTGCGCACCCGTGACCGTGAGCGCAAGCTGGTGTCGAAAATCGACGCTGCGATCCGTCGGATTGACAACGGCGAGTACGGCTATTGCGAAATGACCGGCGAACCGATCAGCCTCAAACGTCTGGATGCGCGTCCGATCGCGACCATGACGCTCGAAGCACAAGAACGCCACGAGCGCCGCGAAAAAGTTCACCGCGACGACTAAGGCATGACCACCGGCGCAAATTCCGGCCGGCGGGTCGTTATCATTGGGGGCGGCATCGCGGGTCTCGCGGCCGCCCTTTGCTTTGCCCGCACGGGGGCAGAGGTTCAGGTTTTCGAACAGGCCGACGAACTGCGCGAAGTGGGCGCAGGGTTGCAGATCACGCCCAACGGCGGGGCTGTTCTGGCGGCGTTGGGGCTG
Organism: Aestuarium zhoushanense; assembly: GCF_056431045.1. Lineage (NCBI taxonomy): Bacteria > Pseudomonadati > Pseudomonadota > Alphaproteobacteria > Rhodobacterales > Paracoccaceae > Aestuarium > Aestuarium zhoushanense. The sequence continues at coordinate 48,015 of NZ_JBWKMA010000022.1, read as the reverse complement.
GGTGCGATTGCCGATCAGCGCAGTATTTCCGCATCAGCCTTAGTGCCTGTCGATGCGATGACGGGCGAGGCGATTGGGCGGTTCGATCTATCGCGGCTCCCCGGTCATCCCTATCGATTTTTCCACCGAGCCGATTTGTTGGATCTTCTGGCCGAAGGCTGCGAACGGGCCAAAGTCAAAATCACCTTAGGCGCAAAGGCGGTCGAGGTTGGTGAAACCCATGTTCGGTTTTCCAACGGCGATACTGCAGAGGGCGATCTGATCGTCGGCGCCGATGGTCTTCATTCCGTGGTGCGTCCGATCCTGAACGGTGAGGATAAGCCGTTTTTCACAGGGCAGGTCGCGTGGCGGTCAGTGGTCAAGGTGCCCACGGCCCAGCCTGAGGTAAAGATCTGGATGGGCGCGGGCAAACACGTCGTCACCTATCCACTGGTGGGCGGGCGGATGAATATCGTCGCCGTGCAAGAGCGCAAGGAATGGGCCGCTGAAGGCTGGAACTTCTTTGACGAACCTGACGTTCTGCGCGAGGTTTTTGCCGATTGTCACCAGAGCCTCTTTGACCTCTTTGATCAGATGCAGACCGTCCGTCGCTGGGGGCTGTTCCGTCATCCCGTGGCCAAGGTCTGGCATGACCAAAGTCGTGCGATCTTGGGCGATGCGGCGCATCCGACGTTGCCATTCATGGCGCAGGGCGCAAACCTTGCGCTAGAGGACGCCTTTGTCATGGCGCGTTGTCTGGACGATGATCCGTCCGTTCATTTCGGCCTCAAGGCCTATCAATCGGCGCGGCGGTCGCGGGTCAATCGTGCGATTGAGGCGGCGAACCGCAATGCGGTGAACTACCACCTCACAGGGATCAAACGCCGCGTGGCGCATGCGGGTCTGCGGACGATGGCGCAACTCACGCCGAACCTGTTTTTGGGGCGGTATGACTGGCTCTATAACTACGATGTGACGGCTTAGGCGTCCAATTCGAGCCAAACAGGAACGTGGTCGCTGGGTTTATCCTTGGCCCGTTCGTCTTTCTGAATGTAGCAATCGACCATGAGGTCTGCGCACTGCGGTGTCAGCAGGAAGTGGTCAATGCGGATGCCGTCATCGCGGTTCCATGCGCCTGCCTGATAATCCCAGAAACTGTAGTGACCGCCGCCAGTGGTGCGGGCGCGGAAGGCTTCGGTAAAACCGAGGTTCAGGATACGGCGAAACGCGGCGCGGCTCTCTGGGCGGTAGAGCGCGTCTTCGGTCCATGCCTCTGGGCGCTTTGCGTCCTCTGCCTGCGGGATGATGTTGTAATCACCCGCCATGAACGCGGGCATCTCATCCGCCATCAGCGCTTGCGCGCGGGCATAGAGGCGCTCCATCCAGGCAAGTTTGTAGTCGAATTTTGGACCCGGTGCGGGGTTACCGTTGGGCAGGTAGAGGCCACAAATACGGACAGCCTCTTTGTCGCCAATCACGGTCGCCTCGATCCAGCGGGCCTGTTCGTCGCTGTCATCGCCGGGCAGACCGCGGGTCACATCCTCGAGCGGGAGGCGGGACAGGATCGCGACGCCGTTAAAGCTCTTTTGTCCATGGGTTTCAACGCGGTAGCCCATGTCCTCAAAATGTTCGCGGGGGAAGTTTTCGTCGACTGATTTTATCTCTTGCAAGATCGCAACGTCGGGTTTGCTCTCTTCCAGCCATTCAGTCAGCCGTTCAAAACGCGCTTTGATCCCGTTGATATTGAACGTCGCGATTTTCATGGGCTGCCTCCTGCGTTGCGCCTGTTGTCCTCGCTAGAGCCTTCAGGCGCAAGGGCTTTGTCACATGGAAAACGATGTTCCGCAGCCACAAGACGAAGCCGCATTAGGGTTGTCGATGGCAAAGCGAGCACCGATCAGTTCTTCGGTAAAGTCGATGGTGGCACCAGCGAGGAACGGCAGCGATGTCGGGTCTATCACGACTTTTTCACCAGCCCCCTCAAGGATCAGGTCATCCGCCGCAGGTTCATCCAATTCGATCTGATATTGAAACCCAGAACAGCCGCCGCCTTCAACCGCGATGCGCAGGGCCTTGCCCTGATCAGCCGCGCCGATTTCGGCCAGTCGTTCAAAGGCACGTTGGGTCACGTTGGGCGGGAGGTTGAGCATTTTCAGGCCTATAAGTTGCAGCGTGTTTCAAATATAGAGGTCCTAGGCAGACACAACAAGGCAGGGCAGATCACATGAGTGCGCCTTTTGCGACCGATCCGACGAAAACACGCGGACGTCTTTACCCCGAAGAAGAGAGCCATTTCCGCTCCCCGTTCCAGCGGGACCGTGACCGCATCATCCATGCGAGCGCGTTTCGGCGGCTGAAACACAAGACGCAGGTCTTTATCGAACACGAAGGCGATTATTTCCGCACCCGTTTGACCCACTCGATCGAGGTGGCGCAGGTCGGACGGACGATCGCGGGCACCTTGGGTCTGAACCAAGAGCTGACAGAGGCGGTCGCGCTCGCGCATGATCTCGGCCACCCGCCGTTCGGTCACACGGGCGAGGATGCGCTGCACGAGTTAATGGCGCCCTACGGTGGGTTCGATCACAACGCGCAGGCCATTCGGATCGTTACCAATCTGGAACGCCACTATGCGGAATGGGACGGGCTGAACCTGACCTGGGAAACGCTTGAGGGGATCGCGAAGCATAACGGGCCTGTTGAGGGCGAGATCCCGTGGGCGCTCCAGCAATATAACGCGCTGCATGACCTCGAACTCCACACCCACGCGAGCGCTGAGGCGCAGGTTGCGGCGCTGTCGGATGATATCGCCTATAACAACCATGACTTGCACGATGGTCTGCGGGCAGAGCTATTCAGCACCGATGAATTGGCGGACCTTCCGATCCTTCATGATTGCTGGGCGGAGGTCGATAAGAAATACCCGGGCCTCAACTATTACCGCCGCCGTCACGAAGCCCTGCGCCGTTTCTTTGGCATTTTGGTCGAGGATGTGATCGCGGTCAGTCAGCGCAATCTGGCAGAACTCGACGCTCATTCGGTCGAGGACGTGCGCCATGCTGGACGGATGATGATTCAGTTCTCTCCCGCCCTGTGGGAAGATTTAAAAGTGATCCGTAAGTTCTTGTTTACGCGTATGTATCGCCACCCAAGCGTGGTTGAAATGCGCCGCCATGTCACCGCCGCGGTCAAGGATTTGTTCCCGCTCTTTATGGCCGACCCGACCCATCTGCCGAAGCAATGGCGGAAGGATTTAGAAAATGTCGGTTCAGAGACTGACCTTGCCCGCATCGTCTGCGACTATATCTCAGGTATGACAGACCGCTTTGCCATTCAGGAACATGCGCGTCTGACCGGATCGGATATAATCGAGAGGACGCGCGTTACAAATGTCGGTTGAAGGGACAGTGGGGCAGATGGCCCCCGTGATGGCGTTCGCACTCGTTGGCGCCTTGGGGGTCGGATCACAATGGTTGGCGTGGCGGCTACGAATGCCCGCAATTGTTCTGATGCTGCTCGCTGGGATCATCGTCGGCCCCGTGTTGGGCATCTTTGATCCGTCCCGCGATATCGGGACGCTCCTCTCACCCATGATCGCGATTGCGGTTGCGATTATCCTGTTCGAGGGCGGGTTGACGTTAGAACGCCACTCGCTGTCGGACGCGGCAAAAGGTGTGCGGCGGTTGGTCTTTGTCGGGGCGCCAATGGGCTGGATTACTTCGGCGGCGGCCTTGCACTATGCGGCGGGACTGTCGTGGGAAACCTCTGCCGTTTTTGGCGGGATCATGATCGTTACTGGCCCCACCGTCATCGCGCCTTTGCTGCGGCAGGCACGATTGTCGAAACGTCCTGCGAACCTCCTCCAGTGGGAAGCCATCTTGAACGACCCCATCGGCGCATTGGCCGCCGTTCTTGCGTTCGAAGTCGTCGTGGTCGCGCGGACCGCATCGGACGGCGGGGCCGCGACGTTAGAGTTCATCACGGGCATTGGGATCGCCACGGCCTTGGGCCTCTTGGCGGGGTGGGGCGTGTCGAAATCGTTCAAGCGGGCGTGGGTGCCCGAATACATGAAGGTCCCCGTGATCTTTACCGTGCTTCTGGCCGTATTCGCGATCGCAGACACGGTGCTTCATGAAAGCGGGCTATTGACGGTCACGATCATGGGTATCTGGATCGCCAACGCCAAACTGCCATCTTACGTTGAGCTGCGCCGTTTTAAAGAGCACGCGACGGTTCTACTGGTGTCGGGTGTCTTTATCCTGCTCGCGGCGAACCTCGACTTTGCGGCGCTTGGGCGGCTCGATTGGCATGCGGGGCTGTTTGTGGTGTCGGTCATTTTGATCGCGCGACCTGTGGCGGTGTTCACCTCATTGGCGTTCACGGATGTGCCGTGGCGGGAACGTGTGTTGGTCGCCTTCACCGGTCCTCGTGGCGTTGTGCTGGTCGCGGTCGCGGGGCTGTTCGGGGAACGCCTTGCGCAGATCGGGGTTGAGGATGGCGCGGTCGTTGCACCGCTCGCCTTTGTCCTCGTCGCGACGAGCGTGGTTCTTCACGGCTTTACGCTAGCGCCTTTTGCGCGGTTCCTTGGGCTGACGGGCGGCGAACGTCCGGGGGTTATTATCGCGGGCGGATCGCGTTGGGCGACGGGGCTTGCTGAGGCGTTGAAAAAGGCAGATGTGCGGGCGCTGATCACGGACCCTAACCACATCCATTTACGTCATGCGCGATCCGCTGGCGTGCCGACGTTCACAGGTGATATTCTGTCAGAGGCTGCAGAGGATCGTCTGGAATGGGTGGGCTATCAGACGATCATCGCGGCGACCGACAACGATGCGTATAACACCCTCGTCGCGACCGACCTTGGCCCTGAATTCGGGCGGGATCGGGTCTATCAGGTGCAGCGCGAAAAGAGCGACAGTTCGCGGCACGCCTTGCCCAATAGCTTGGGCGGCAAACCCTTTGGTCCTGAAAAGACCATGCGCGATCTAGAGACGATGATGCGCGAAGGGTGGCTGTTCCGAGTTACTCGGCTGACCGAAGAATTCACTGCCGATCATTGGCGCGAAAAACGGCCTGATGCGGTGTTGATCGCGCGGGTCAGTGCGTCGGGGGATATTAGGTTCATTCGCCGCGATGATCAGATCAAGGGTGCGCCAGATGTACAGATCATCTCAATGTTGCCGCCCGGTAGTCTAGAGAGCGAAGCATCCAAAGTGCGTCCAAACTTGCCCGACGATTTACCTGCGTGAACTAAACAGGCGCGGGGCAAAGAGGCCCAAGAGGATCACCACGACCAGAACGGCGGACCCAATGCTCGACGTAAGGTGGAGAACGGGGAACTCATTGGTGGAGTCTGGCATGTGCCGCATCCCGCCTCGTTGCCCGATGGTCATCATCGGCAGGTAGGTCAGCAAGAGCGCTGATCCGAGTGCGCCAGAGTGGACCCACAGACACCACTGCGGACCCTGAGGTAATTTCCATCGAAACCAAGCGGCAAAAAACGCAAAGAGCATCAGACCGTGCTGGGCAAGATGGTTGTTGGCGATGAAATAATAGCTGCGCCCGAGGTACATATCGTCCGCCAGAGTCGACACGAGGTCAAAGGCCATGCCTGTGATCAGAACCAACCCGATGCCGACAGTCAGGTGTGGTTCGTCAGGACGCATCGGGTCGATCATGACAATCGCGAGGATCGCCAAAAGAATGACCTCGGGCACGATAAAGAGCGACAATCCAATGTCAGCGCCCGTGTGCAAACGGAAGAAATTAAAGAGACCAAAGGTCATTAGGGTAATGACCGCAAGGAGGGCCGAGCCGAGCTTATAGGGTTTCGATGTGCAGACGTTAGAGGCGCTCGCGAGGATGGTGAGTGTGAGAGCGGTCATTCGAAAGTAATCTTCGGAGAGGAACATGGCCCCAGCGGAGAAGTCTTTGATCTCTGAATAATGTTCCAGACGAAGTGGATAAATCGGGAAACTCGCAGGCCAGAGCATCGCCCCTGTTTCCCACAGCGCAAGCAGCAATTGAATGAGCGCGATGATAAGCGCCGTATTGCCCCACAGATTGCCGAGCGGTGCGCCGCGCATACCTGCGGTGAAGGCAAGGAATGAAGCCGACAAAAGGAAGAGCGTTGTCGCAAAGAGCCCGTGGACGTGGCTGATATTCTCATAGGCCGCTTTTACATCGGGTTCGCCAATCCAGCGGGTGAAGGCCATAATTGCGGGGAACGCGAGTTCGATCCTGATGTAGGACACGAGCCCGAGCGTGATTAAACCAACAAAAGCAATGAGCGAAACAGTAAAGCGTATCATGCTGAATCATCGCTTTACTGGATAGGGTTGGCAAGTGGTAAGATCGCTTGACCGTTGACCTTGGCGCATTGCGTGGTAAACCCGCCTCGAACCCGAGAAAGACGATAAAATGAACCTGTTTTCCGATATCCGTGTGCTTGTCATTGATTGCCTCGATACCCTCGTGACCGAAGGCGTGCTGCCTGCTGGTCTCGACTTTGCCAACGTTGCGGTCGAACCGCCGCGTGATGCGCTGCATGGGGACATGGCGACGAACGCCGCGATGGTATTGGCAAAACCTGCTGGTAAGAACCCACGCGAGATTGCGACGGCTCTTGTTGAAAAGCTGCTCGCGGATCCGCGGATCGACAGCGCTGATGTGGCTGGTCCGGGGTTCCTGAACATGCGTCTGGCGGCTGCGGTTTGGCCGCAGATCGTGTCGGCGGCTCTGACCGATGCGACCTATGGCCAGTCGGCTTTGGGTAAGGGTATTAAGGTAAACGTCGAATACGTGTCTGCCAACCCAACAGGTCCAATGCACGTCGGGCACACCCGTGGCGCGGTGTTTGGTGACGCGCTTGCGTCGCTCTTGGCCTATGCGGGCTATGACGTGACCCGCGAATATTACATCAACGACGGTGGTGCACAGGTCGATGTTCTAGCGCGCTCTGCCTTTGAACGTTACCGCGAGGCGAACGGCCAAGAGCCGCATATCGCCGAAGGTCTTTACCCCGGTGACTACCTGATCCCCGTCGGTCAGGCGCTGAAAGAGAAATACGGCGATAGCCTGCTCGGTCAGCCCGAAGAAGTGTGGCTCGCCGATATCCGCGAAATCGCGACCGCTGCCATGATGGACATGATCCGCGACGACCTTGCTCTGCTCGGCGTGAAAATGGATGTGTTCTCGTCCGAAAAGGCGCTCTACGGCACAGGCAAAATCGAAGGCGCGATTGATCAGTTGCGCGGCGATGGCCTGATCTACGAGGGCGTTCTGGAACCACCCAAGGGCAAACTGCCTGAGGATTGGGAGCCGCGCGAACAGACCCTATTTAAATCGTCTGACTTTGGCGACGACGTCGATCGTCCGGTTAAGAAATCAGATGGCGCGTGGACCTATTTCGCACCCGATATCGCCTATCACTACGATAAGGTGCAGCGCGGCTTTGATCAATTGATCGACGTCTTCGGCGCCGACCACGGTGGCTATGTGAAACGGATGAAGGCGGCTGTTGCGGCGCTCTCTGGCAATCGCGTGCCGCTGGACATCAAACTCATCCAGTTGGTGAAGCTCTTCAAAAACGGCGAGCCGTTCAAGATGTCGAAACGGGCAGGGACCTTTGTGACCCTGCGCGACGTGGTTGAACAAGCGGGCGCTGACGTGACCCGTTTCCACATGCTGACCCGCAAGAACGACGCGCCGTTGGACTTTGACTTTGATAAGGTGCTGGAACAGTCCAAAGACAACCCAGTGTTCTATGTTCAATACGCCAATGCGCGGATTAACTCTGTTGTGCGTAAGGCGACCGAGGCGGGCGTTGATGTGTCTGACGCCGCGCTTCAGGGTGCTGACCTGACCAAGATCGGCCACGAGGCCGAGGTGACGCTGATCAAAAAGCTCGCTGAATGGCCGCGTCTTGTTGAAATCGCCGCCAAAGGTCATGAACCGCACCGGATCGCGTTTTACCTCTATGAACTGGCTTCTGACTTCCACGGCCTGTGGAACAAGGGCAACGACGATACCTCTTTGCGGTTCCTCCAAGAGGGCGATGTTGCAACATCCCAAGCGAAAATCGCACTGATCAAGTCCGTAGCGGTTGTCATATCGCACGGATTGGGTATTTTGGGCGTCAAACCGGCAGAAGAGATGCGCTAAAGCGTCCGATTGTCGGCAAAGCAGGCAACCAAAATGGATCGTCGGGGCAGACTGAAACCCGACGGCGATGAGGCAACGATGGCAGCGTACTCAGACATGAACGCCCCGCAAAACGGGCGTGCACTCGATACGGGTAAACTCGTGAACGTCGCTGGGGGATTGGTGTCCCTCGGTCTCGTGATTGGTATTGGTGTATGGGGCTACAAGCTCGTGATGCGCGATGTGACGGGTGTTCCTGTGGTGCGGGCGATGGAAGGTGCGATGCGCACTGCGCCCAGCAATCCCGGTGGTGATATCGCGGATCACGTTGGTCTGTCGGTCAATGCTGTTGCCGCGCTGGGTGGCGCAGCTGCGCCCGAGGATGCAGAAACCCTGATGCTTGCGCCGCAGATGGCGGCACTCCCTGCCGAAGATTTGGTTATCATGCCCACCGCAGAAGCGGGCGAGGTTATCCCTGACGGTGTTGATACCCGCGCACCAGCGCCCGAAGCTGACGCTGTTGGTGTCCCGAGCGTTGCTGTGACTGACCTCTCTGCGAGCGGAATCCAACCATTGAGCGCTGATGACATCCTCGCTATGGCAGATCAATTGGCTGCGGGTGCGACACCGATGGAAGCGGTGGATACCTCCGCCGTGCCGCCCGTTGAAACTGCGATCAATGGCGTGTCCTCTGCGGTCATTGCTGACATCATTCCTGCCTCTGTCCCCGGTGTGTCGCGGTCCCCGCGTCCAATGGCGCGTCCCGAAGGTCTGAACCCGATTGCGGCGGCGCTGGCTGCGGCAGCGGCGGCGCCTGTTGCGGCACCGCGCACTGTGGCGACCGATGCAACGGTGACCACCACTGCGATCCCCGTTGGCACGAACCTTGTCCAGCTTGGTGCTTATGACTCGGTCGAGATTGCAGCCCGCGAGTGGGTCCGTTTTAACGACCGTTTCCCTGATTTCATGGCGAATAAAGACCGCGTGATCCAGCAGGCCGAACGTGGTGGCCGGACGTTCTTCCGCCTGCGGGCGATGAACTTTGCTGACCTGTCGGATGCGCGTCGGTTCTGTGCGGCTCTGACTGCTGAAGGCACAGACTGCGTTCCTGTCGTGGTGCGCTAAGTGGCGCATGGGGCGTTTATCTTCGCACCTGAGGGGGGCGAGGTAACGGATTGGGAACGCGGGTTTTTCAAGGATGCGGACCCTTGGGCCTTTATCCTCTTTGCCCGCAATATCGACACGCCTGACCAAGTTCGTCGCCTGACGAATGACCTGCGGGATACCGTGGCTCGCGATGCTCTTGTCCTGATTGATCAAGAGGGCGGACGCGTGCAGCGGATGCGCAGCCCGCATTGGCGCGAATGGTTGCCGCCATTGGATCAGGCAGAAACGGCGCGGGACGTGGCGCGGGCGTTTTGGCTGCGCTATCGGATCATTGCAGATGAATTGCGGGCTGTAGGAATCGACGCGAATTGTGCGCCGACCTGTGATGTGGCCCAGCCTGACACACATCCATTCTTGCGCAATCGCTGCCTCGGCACCGATGCTGCGACGGTCATCGCCAATGCGCGGGCCAGCGCAGAGGGGCATCTAGCAGGGGGCGTTTTGCCGATCCTCAAACACATGCCTGGACATGGACGCGGGAAGGTGGACAGCCACCTTGGCCTGCCTGTCGCGGATGTTGCCTTGGACGAAGCCGCCATCACTGACTTTGCCCCGTTTCGGGCGCTTAACGATCTGCCCTTGGGCATGTCAGCGCATATCGTTTACCCCGCGATGGGCGATCGACCCGCGACGCAGAACCCCGAAATGATCCGCCTGATCCGCGAGGACATCGGGTTCAACGGCCTTCTCATGACCGACGATATTTCGATGGAGGCCCTCAATGGCACCGTCGATCAGCGCGGGCTGGTGTCTTTGCAAGCAGGCTGCGATGTGGTGCTCCATTGCAATGGCGAGGGCGCAGAGATGGAGGCAATTGCCAACACCTGTGGTCAAATGTCAGCGACGGCAATGACCCGCGCAGAGGCGGCGATGGCCTGTCGGAAAACGCCAGAACCCGTTGACATCGAAGCGATTGAAGCCGACCTTAACGCGCTATTAGCGTAGGGACGGCATGGCCGAACAGCAGCAGTTATTCAACACCGACCGCGTGAGCGTGTCAGAGCGCCTTGCCGCCGAGGCGCTGGTTGTTGACGTGGGCGCGTTCGAGGGGCCGCTCGACCTCTTGCTGACGCTTGCGCGGACGCAAAAGGTTGACCTTCTGCAGATTTCGATGGTCGCGCTGGCCGAGCAGTATCTGGCCTTTGTCGAAAAAGCCAAGGAACTGCGGCTCGAACTGGCGGCGGATTATCTGGTGATGGCGGCGTGGCTGGCATTCCTGAAATCGCGTCTTTTGCTGCCCCCCGATCCGACCGAAGAAGGCCCATCGGGTGAAGAGCTCGCCGCGCACCTCGCGTTCCAGCTTGAACGGCTAGAGGCGATGCGAACCGCTGCGGCAAACCTCATGGCGCGGGACCAGAAGGGCCGTGATTTCTTTGCCCGTGGTATCCCTGAAGATGTCGAACGGGTACGGTCCGTGCGATATACGGCGACGCTTTTGGACCTTATGCAGGGCTATGCGCGGATCAGGACAAAGGACGAATTCCGTCCCTTTGTCTTTGACCGCGAACACATTGACACGATGGAGCGCGCGCTAGAGCGGATGAAACCGCTGATTGGCTACGCAAAAGAATGGACCGATCTGGTGATGTATATGCCAGATGGCTGGCAGGGCGACAGTATGCGGACACGATCTGCCACGGCTGCGACCTTTGCCGCAACGCTGGAATTGGTCAAAGAAGGTAAGATCGAATTGCGGCAGGGCGAAACCTTTGCTCCGATCCAGATCCGTAGGAGAGCGCCACGCGATGGTTGACGAAACTGAAGCCACACACCGCGATATCGAGACCGAAGAGGCAGAGATCAGCCTCTTTGACGCGCCGCCGATTGGTGAACAAGAGCGCATGGTCGAAGCGATCCTCTTTGCCAGCTCTGAACCTGTCACGATCCGTGAGTTGGAAGGACGGATGCCGCATGGTTGCGATCCCGCCGAGGCCATCGCCCACCTGCGCAAACGCTACGAGGGGCGGGGGGTGCGTCTGGTCAAGGTCGGGGAGGCATGGGCGCTGCGCACTGCGCCTGACCTCGGCTATCTGATGCAGAAAGAAACGATCGAAGTGCGGAAGATGTCCCGCGCAGCGATCGAAACGCTGGCGATCATTGCCTACCACCAGCCCGTCACACGCGCTGAGATCGAAGAAATCCGTGGCGTGTCCGTATCGCGCGGAACAATCGACCAGTTGATCGAGATGGAGTGGATCCGCTTTGGCCGCCGCAAGATGACACCGGGTCGACCTGTGACCTTTGTGGTGACACAAGAGTTCCTCGACCACTTTGGGCTAGAGAGCGCGCGCGACCTGCCTGGGCTCAAAGAACTGCGGTCTGCGGGCCTATTGGATAACCGTCCGCCACCTGGGATGGGGCAATTACCTGGTGAAGATGACGAGGATGATGATCAGGGCGATCTGTTCATCGAAGAGTGATGTCGTGCGCCTTTGGGTTGTGATAGGCTGTCCCTGAGGCAGTAAAGGATCAGCAATGAACCAAGATCAAATGATGCGGACGGTGATGCGCCTGTTGATGCGTGTCCTACGTCAACGCGGTGTGTTTCAACGGCTCTGGGCAAAGGTCACGGGCAATCGCAATGACACGCCAGAGGCACGGACGAGGTCCCGTCAGATCGGTGAGATGACAGGGCGGATTGGTAAAGCCACGCGGGTTATTCGTGGGATTTCGCGGTTCCGCTAAAGGGTGAGGTCGCGGGGCGCTGCCCCGCACCCCGGGATATTTTCAGCACAAAGGCATCAGGCCTCTTCGTGCAATTTTTTCCATGCATTTAGTCCGCCGCCGATGAATTTTGCATTGGTATAGCCCATGTCACGCAGGCTTGCCGCTGAGAGAGCGCCACGGTTGTAGGCGTTGCAGTAACAAAGAATGGTGGCGTCGAGATTGGTGATGATACCTTCGACGTTCATCTCCAGCTTGCCTCGGCTGATGTTGATCGAGCCGGGGATATGGGTTTTCGCGTGTTCGTCGGGATCGCGGATGTCGAGCGCGATGGCACCGCCAGCGATCAGGGCATCAACATCTTCGGGGGCGACTTCGTCTACGCGGGCGCGGGCGGCGTCGGACATGGCTTGGAATTTTTCGGTATAGGCCATTAGGGGCTCCTTTGGTTGCAGCCCCTTATTCATATATTCAAATTAATATATGTAAATATGTCTTTTGATTGGGGTCGCGAAATCGCAGCCCCAGTTGGTTATGCGCGGAAATGTTTGGAGAGTTTCAAACCCTGTCCCTGATAGTTCGATTTGATCTCGCGACCGTAGAGTTGATCGGGGAGGGCCTCCATTTGTTCGTAGACGAGGCGACCAACGACCTGCCCGTGTTCAAGGACAAAGGGGGCCTCGTGGCAGCGAACCTCCAGGACGCCACGGGAGCCTTGACCGCCAGCCTCCGCATGGCCGAAACCGGGGTCAAAGAAGCCAGCGTAGTGGACGCGGAATTCACCAACCATCGCCAAATAGGGTGCCATTTCAGCGGCTTGCATCGGCGGGATGGTGACGGCCTCGCGGCTGACGAGGATGTAGAAAGCACCCGGATCGAGGATGATCTTGCGGTCTTTTGTGTGCACTTCTTCCCAGTATTCGCCGGGGTCATAGTGGTTCAGGAGGTCCAGATCGATCACGCCCGTATGCGGCTTTGCACGGTAACCGACGAGGGTGCCAGATGCAGGGGCGAGGTCGACGGAAAAGCCCAGACCGTCGTCGATCACCGCCTCACCGTTTACCAGCGGGGTCTCAGTGTGTAGCGTGCGGAGCTCTTCGTCCGACAGCACGGCTTGACCTGCGCGGAAGCGGATCTGGTTCAGGCGCATCCCTGGACGGACAAGGACCGAGAAAGAGCGCGGGCAAATCTCAGCGTAGAGCGGACCCGTATAACCGAGCGCGATACGGTCAAATTCAACGCCGCCATCAGTGATCGTGCGGGTCAGAAGATCAAGGCGACCTGTGGAGGATTTCGCGTTGGCGACGGCTTGGATGCCATCGGGCAGGGCGAGGCTCTCCATCAAGGGGACGACGTAGACGCAGCCTTTTTCGAGAACGGCGCCATTCGTGAGGTCCACGCGGTGCATTTCAAATTCAGAGAGGCGATCGGCCACGGTACGACCTTCGCCCGCAAGGAACGAGGCGCGGACACGGTAGGCCACTGTGCCGAGGCGCAAGTCGAGGCTCGCAGGTTGGATTTGTCCGTCTACGTAGTCAGTCGTCGCCGTGATCGCGCCCGATTGCATCAGGTCACGGATACGTTGGCTGGGCAGTACACCGGTCATCTTTGCCTCCCATAGCAAAACGCCCGCCCAGAGCGGGCGGGCGATTTTGTTGGTCGGGCTAGCAGGACTCGAACCTGCGACCTTCCGTCCCCCAGACGGACGCGCTACCAGGCTGCGCTATAGCCCGACGTGGAGGCCTAAATACCCGATTTGCCGATAAGGGCAAGGGGCAAGGCCACGAATTATTGCAGCGAGGCAATGATTTCCGGCAAGGCGCGAAAATCGTCAAATGTCGCTGCATGGGTGAGGTCGGAAATGGGCGCTTTGCGGTAGCCCTCGGTAAAGAGGACAAAGGGCACCTGTGCTGCGGTGGCCGTTTCGGCATCGACCTCGCTGTCGCCGATATAGATGCGGTTTGCGCAGCTCAATGCGTCGAATGCCGCGTAGAGCGGCGCGGGGTGTGGTTTGCGCTGGGGCAGGCTGTCGCCCGATATCACAACGTCAAAGAGGTCGCTCAGACCGAGGTGGTCCAGAACAGCTTGCGTCGCGGCGCTCGGTTTGTTCGTGCAGATGCCCAAGGCGTAGCCGGCAGTGCGGAGCCCCTGCAGTGTCTCGATCATGTGGTCGAACGGGATATTGCCGTCATGTGCCGCCTCGTAATGGCGCATCATTGTGCTCAGGGCGGTGTCAAAGTCATCCTCAGGCAGCCCTGCCGCCGCGATCGACTGTTTAACGAGGTTCGGGGCGCCTTTGCCGATGAACCCGCGAATCTGTGTGACGGGCAGGGGCGCACATCCCATGTCAGCGAGCATGGCATTCACAGAGCCAGAGATCGCAGGAAGGCTGTCGATCAGCGTGCCGTCGAGGTCAAAGACAAGAGCAGTATTGTGAGGCAAGGATCAGTCCTTAAGCATCCGCGCGTGGACGTCAGACAGTCGTGCCAAGAGCGGCGCGATCTTGGCGCTTTTGTTAGCGACTTTGGCGGCGTCGGCATGGGCAATCGCGGTCAGGATCGACACTGAACCCGTCGGTGCAGGTGCAGGGGCGATAGGCTGTTGGGGTGCGTGCAATGGCACAACGTTCGACTGCGGATCAAACGCGCTAAAGAGGTCGCCAATCGCAGCGGTTTCATCGCGCTTGTTCAACTCTGGGTCTTTTTTCGATGGCTTCTTGGCGGCTTTCACGGGCGCAGGTGCATCTGCCACTGGCTCTGCCACAGGGGCCTCGATCACCGGTTCTGGCGCAGGGACGGCAACAGAGGCTTCAGCCTCTGAAGTTGCACCGCTGCCAATGCCGACAACATGCTTAATGCCTTGTTCCCGCAGCAATTTCTGAGCTTCTTTGATCGACAGGCCATCACCGTGCAAAAGCTGTTTAAGCCCTGCAATCAGTTGGATGTCTTGAGGGCGATAGTAACGTCGACCGCCCGCACGTTTCACGGGTTTGATCTGGGAAAACTTGCTTTCCCAGAACCGCAGGACATGCGCGGGCGTATCTAATAGCTCTGACACCTCGCTGATGGTGCGAAAGGCGTCATGCGACTTCTTCATCGGGAATTAGCCTTTGTTGCCAGCCGCAATGCGGTCTTTCATCAAGTGGCTCGGACGGAAGGTCAGCACACGACGCGGAGAGATTGGAACCTCTTCGCCCGTTTTGGGATTACGACCGACACGAGCCGCTTTTTCACGGACCGAGAAGGTGCCAAATGAACTGATTTTCACAGTTTCATTCTGAACCAATGCGTCGGAAATATGGGTCAGCACGCTTTCGACCAGTTCTGCGCTATCGTTGCGCGACAGGCCCACTTCAGCGTGGACAGCTTCGGCCAGATCCATACGTGTCAGTGTTTTTTCAGACATCTCATCCCCCTGAGGTTTTCAGAAGCTTAGGCAGAGCGCAATTTAGGAGTCAATAACAACGACTTGCAGATCGCAGTTTCAGCGGCTCTTTACCACCGTACGACGACTGAACCCCAAGCGAGTCCGCCACCGATGGCTTCGGTGACGACCAGATCGCCTTGTTTGATCTGTCCGTTTGCCACGCCAACCGACAGTGCGAGAGGAATCGAGGCCGCCGAGGTGTTGCCGTGATCCTGAACGGTCACAACAACGCGGTCCATGCCAACGCCCAGCTTTTTCGCGGTCGATTGAATGATACGGATGTTCGCTTGATGCGGCACAACCCAATCCACATCGTCAGAGCCGAGGCCGACCTTATCCAAGGCGGTATGCGCGGTCTGAGCGAGTTTTTCGACGGCATGGCGGAAGACTTCTTTGCCTTCCATGCGCAGAACGCCCGTCGATTGGGTCGACACGCCACCATCCACATAGAGGAGGTCACGGTAGCTGCCGTCAGAATTCAAATCGGTCGAGAGGATGCCACGATCATCGGTCGACCCGGTGCCCTCTTGGGCCTCAAGGATCAATGCGCCAGCACCATCGCCAAAGAGAACGCAGGTGCCGCGATCTTGCCAATCCATGATGCGGCTAAAGGTTTCGGCGCCAATAACCAGCACGCGTTTTGCAGAACCTGCCTGAATCAGTGCGTTCGCATTAGTCAGGGCAAAGACGAAGCCAGCGCAGACCGCTTGAAGGTCAAAGGCAAAGCCACGGGTGTTGCCGATGTTGTGCTGCACCATAGTTGCTGCCGACGGGAAGGTCAGATCAGCGGTCGAGGTCGCCAGAACAATCGCGTCGATGTCATTGCCCGTAAGACCCGCGTTTTCCAGCGCGGCTTTGGCGGCATTGGTGGCTAGGTCGGATGTGGTCTGGCCTTCGGCGGCGAAATGACGGCGTTCGATGCCAGAGCGCGAAACGATCCAATCGCTGGACGTGTCGAGCTTGTCTTCGAAGTAGCTGTTGGGAACGACGTTCTCGGGCAGGTAGTGCCCGACACCTTTTACAACAGCGCGTATCGTCATTTAGTTTTGCTCGCCTTCTTGGCCGGAGGTCGGGACCGGCTCACCCTCGTGGAGGATATCTTGGGGGAGGGTGGCCGCAGATGCAACCCGTGCCGCAAGTTTGTCAGCAAATCGGTTCTGACCCAGCGTGTAGGCCAGTTTAAATGCGGCTGCGTTGCCTTTGGCATCTGCACCACCGTGGCTTTTGACCACAGTGCCGTTCAGGCCAAGGAAGACACCACCATTCACATTGCGTGGATCGATCTTTTTCTTCAAACGGCTCAGCGATGTGTAAGCGAAAGCTGCGGCCAGTTTGGACCAGATCGAATGGGTGAACGATTCTTTCAGGGCGTCCGAAATCAGGCGGGCGGTGCCTTCGCCTGTTTTCAGCGCAACGTTGCCAGTAAAGCCATCGGTCACGATCACATCAACGCGGTCAGAAGGCAGATCGCCACCTTCGACAAAACCGATGTATTCGAATTCGCCCTTTTCAGCGGCGGCACCGATCAGTTCATGCGCGACCTTAAGTTCGGCACGACCTTTGTGTTCTTCGGTTCCGACGTTCAAAAGACCAACGCGCGGACGAGTGAGGCCCATGCCGTTGCGGGCATAAGAGGTGCCCATCAGCGCGTAGGTCAAAAGGTCGTCTTCGTCGGCGCGAATATCGGCCCCTGCATCAAGCATCACGTTGAACCCGTTGGGGTTCCGCGAGGGCCAGAGGCAAGCGATGGCCGGACGGTTCACACCTTCGGCCTTGCGCAAACGCAACATCGACAACGCCATCAGCGCACCTGTGTTGCCGCATGACACGGCAGCATCGGCCTCACCACTGCGCACCGCGTCAACGGTGGCAAGCATAGAGGTGCCTTTGGAATTGCGGAGAACCTGTGCGGGTTTGTCATCCATGGTCACAGCCCGCTCTGCATGGCGGATGGTGACACGTTTAGACAGGCGACGCTTTTCAACGAGCGGCGCAAGCACGGCTTCATCACCGTGAAGAATGACTTTGGCGAGCGGTTCTTCTTCGAAGAAATACGCAAGGCCCGCAACAACAGCTGCAGGCCCTTTATCGCCACCCATGGCGTCGATTGACAGCACTACGGATTT
Organism: Aestuarium zhoushanense; assembly: GCF_056431045.1. Lineage (NCBI taxonomy): Bacteria > Pseudomonadati > Pseudomonadota > Alphaproteobacteria > Rhodobacterales > Paracoccaceae > Aestuarium > Aestuarium zhoushanense. Next base: position 30,511 of record NZ_JBWKMA010000022.1, on the reverse strand, counting down.
CGAGGCGGTTTTGGACGTATCCATCCCGTCAATTCCCCACCCGTAATGGCAAGCCCTTAGGCTGCGTCTTCGTCCAGATCGACGTCGTTCGCTTGAGCGATGACTTCGCGGTCAGCGTACGAGCCACAGGACGGGCATACGTGGTGCGGACGGCGCAGTTCGCCACAGGACGGGCATTCGTTCGGGTTTGCTGCAACCAGAGCGTCGTGTGCACGGCGCATGTTGCGGCGCGATTTGGAGACTTTGTTCTGCTGAACGGCCATGTCTCTACCTATTATCTAAGGGGCACAGGGCCCGTTGTTTCGTTATCTCGGTGAAGTTCGTGGGCGTCATAGTAGATATGACGCGGCCTGTCGACCCTCGTTCGAAAGAGGTCGCGAACATACTGCGAATCCGCAAATGTTCAACCCCATTTGATGAGGGGGCTTATGCGCCAGATTCGTCCTTCTTTTCAAGCGCATCTTTTAGCGAAGATAGACCTGCGAACGGACGGGTGTCTTCGTCGCGCATTGGGGCCACACCTGGCTCTGTGAAAATAGCTTCGCCCAGCTCTGCGCCATCGGCCCGCGGGAAGTCGGGCAGGGCGAGCGCGAGCGCTTCGGTCATGACATCAACGAGGTTCAGTGTGGCTGGAAGTTCCTCAACAGTGTCATCTTCGGGCATCTCGACCTCACCGATCAGCGGATCTTCGATGTCGCTGAGGTAGGTGCGTTTGATCTTTTGGTCGATCCGAGTGGTCACAGGTTCGAGAGTGATCACGCAATCCTGAACGACCGTCGCGCCCAGATCAGCGAACAAAACCCAGTCGTGTTTGCCCTCGGCGCGGATCAATCCGTTGAACCGCAGCTTACGAATAGCAGGGATTCCTAGGCTTTCGGCGATTTCCGCACGCTGCGCGGCATCGGGTTCAATCGCAAAGGTCGTATCGGCGCGATTGGGAAGATCGGCGAACCGTAATGTGGTCTTAGAGGTCTCCATGGCGCTTCAATCCTTGAACTTCGGGTCTGTGGTGATGTAAGCGGATTAAAAGGCTCGGGCAGGCGATACAAGGGGGCAGGTATGTTCAAATCAGGTCGCATCATCCGCAAAGGTGTTTTCGTGGTCGCTACTGTGGCTGCGGTCGCCGGTCTGTCGGGCTGTGTTGAGCGGGTCGCCAATCACGGCTTTGCACCCAAGGCAGAGGCCATCGCCACGGTCACTCTTGGCAGCGACACCCGCGAATCTGTCATTGAAAAGCTGGGCCGCCCGACGATGGGTGGCGTGCTCGAGGATGGCGGGCTCTATTACGTGTCCTACCAAATGCGCCACTACGGTGCGATGCCCCCCAAAGAAATCGACCGCACGGTCGTTGCTGTGACATTTGACACAGGTGGGATTGCGCGCAACATCGAAACCTTTGGCCTCAACGATGGTCAGGTGGTGTCGCTGTCGCGCCGTGTGACCGACGACAATCTGCGTGACAACGTATTCCTGCGTCAGCTGCTCGGCTCGATCGGTCGCTTCAACGCTGCCGATATCTTTGGCTCCGATTAAAATCGCATTGCGGCTTTACCGTTCAGGATCAATATACCTGTTACATCCCGCGCCTATGGTGGCGGGAGCATGAGTGCAGAGGGTGATCCCATGCGGGTGATGTTGCGTAAGGGTCGCTATGCGGCTCGACTTGCAGAAACTGATCAAGACCTGAAGGCCGCGCAGCGCCTGCGCTATGCTTGTTTTATCGCAGACGGTGGGCAGGACGACGGGATTGAAGCCGATGATTTCGACGCCCGCTGCCAGCATATGCTGGTCGAGGATACCCGCACAGGCGAACTGGTCTGCTGTTTCCGCCTCATGCCGCTCTCTGGTGGTGCTGAGATCGGGCAGAGTTATTCCGCACAATATTATGAACTCTCCGCGCTCAAGGCCTTTGATGGGCCGATGGTCGAGATGGGGCGGTTCTGTATCCACCCCGACCACAAAGACCCCGACATTCTGCGGGTCGCATGGGGTGCCATGACCCGCTTTGTCGATGACAATGGGGTCGAGATGCTATTCGGCTGTTCGTCCTTCTGGGGCACGGAGGCTGAGGCTTATCTAGATGCCTTTGATATGCTCGCCGAAAAGCACCTCGCGCCGATGCGGTGGTTGCCCAAGGTCAAAGCGCCCAAGGTGATCCGTTTCGCGGCAGAACGTCTGCGTAGGCCCCTCGACCGCAAACGGGCGATGTTAGGGATGCCACCGTTGCTCAAGACCTATCTGCTGATGGGCGGCTGGGTGAGCGATCACGCAGTGGTCGATAATAACCTGAATACGCTGCATGTTTTCACCGGCCTCGAAATCCGCGCGATCCCGCCCGCACGGGCAAAGGCACTACGGATGGTGGCCGGGTAAGGGGGCTCTGCCCCCAAACCCCCGGGATATTTGCGGCACAAAGGCAGGGGCGATGGACCTAAGCGCGATGCGTGGTTATATCGGGGCTAAGTCGAGCCAAGGAGAGCCCCATGCATCGCGTTACAATCAGAAATGTAGAAGTTGCCAATGATCTGCCGTTCGCGCTGATCGCGGGGCCGTGCCAGCTCGAAAGCCTTGATCATGCACGTATGTTGGCTGAAAAAATTGCTGAGGCTTGTGCGGCGACGGGCACGGGGTTTGTGTTCAAGGGGTCTTATGACAAGGCCAACCGTTCGTCGCTGGGTGGAAAGCGCGGGATTGGCGCAGAAGCGGGGCTGACGATCCTTTCGAAAATTCGCGACGAATTCGGCTGCCCTGTGATCACCGACGTGCATGAAACGCACCATTGCACGATGGCGGCTGAGTTCGTCGATATCCTGCAAATCCCAGCATTTCTTTGCCGTCAAACAGACCTTTTGTTGGCTGCAGGTGAGACGGGCAAGGCGATCAACGTAAAGAAGGGTCAGTTCCTTGCGCCTTGGGACATGAAGAACGTCGCGGCCAAGATTGAGAGCACGGGCAACACCAACATCATGCTCTGCGAGCGTGGCACGTCGTTCGGCTACAACACACTCGTCAGCGATTTCCGTGGCCTGCCGACGATGGCCGAGACGGGCTATCCTGTCGTATTTGATGCGACCCATTCGGTGCAGCAGCCCGGCGGTAATGGCAATTCCTCGGGCGGTGATCGTCGTATGGTGCCACCATTGGCACGCGCTGCGGTTGCGGTTGGCTGTGCCGCCTTGTTCATTGAGACGCACGAAGATCCCGACAATGCGCCGTCTGATGGACCGAACATGGTGCCGATCGAACAGTTGCAGGGGCTATTGGCGCAGCTACGCGGGCTGGACAATGTGATGAAGGGCTAAGGCCTGAAACTAATAAAGCCCGCCAATTGGCGGGCTTTTGTTTTAGGTTCGATCCGATCAATCGAGGAAGGCTTTTTCAACCACGTAATGCTGTGGGTTCGAATTCGCGCCCTCAACCAGACCATAGCCCTCGAGCATGTCTTTGATCTCGAGGTTAAAGGCGAGGTTACCACAGACCATCGCGCGGTCGTCGTTCGGGTTGATCTGCGGCACGCCGAGATCCTCAAACGCTTCGCCCTTGCGCATCAGGTCGGTGATGCGGCCCATTTTCGGGCTCTCTTCGCGAGTGGTGGTCGGGTAGTACTTGATTTTTTTCCAGAAGCCGTCACCGATCACCTCGTTCAACAACTCGTCGGTTTTCAGGCTTTCGATCAGGTCGTGACCATATTTCAGTTCGCCCACTTCGCGGCAGGTGTGGGTGATGATGACCTCATCGTAGTCTTCGTAGGTTTGTGGTTCACGCAAGAGCGACGCGAACGGCGCAAAGCCGGTGCCAGTCGCAAAGAACCAAATCCGTTTGCCGGGCAGAAGCGCATCATGCACCAGTGTGCCAACAGGTTTCGGACGCAAAATCACTTCATCACCGACTTTGATGTGTTGAAGCTTCGAGGTCAGCGGGCCGTCTTGAACCTTGATCGAATAGAACTCCAACTCTTCGTCCCACGACGGCGAGGCGATGGAATACGCGCGCAACAGCGGTTTTTGTTTGCCCGTTGCAGGATCAGGATCACCCATAAGGCCGATCATCACAAACTCGCCCGAACGGAACCGCATCGACGCAGGACGGGTGCAGCGGAACGAAAACAGGCGGTCGGTGTAGTGCTTTACCTCCGTGACGACTTGAGCGTCAGGCAGGTGTGGCTTTGCAGCGGCTTCTTTCACGGGGGCGTCTTTCACGAGTGTCTGTTCGGTCATATCTGTCATATGGGCGGCTTAAAGCCCAATCCATCATTAAACTTTGATCTGTGTCAGGAAAGGGCAATTCAGCCCCGCATACGCGCCTGATAATCGTTTGCTTGCCAATTTGCACGTGTCAGCCACAGGTTTTCAGGCTGACGTGCGGCCAATTCGTCACTGATCGCGACCTCGTCAAAGCCCGAACGGCGGGCCATGGCATATTGTTCGCAGATCACGTGCCCTTGGGCGCGGAGGCGGCCTTTGAACCCGAGGCGGCGCAGTTGTGCCGCAAGGGTGAACCCGCGACCGTCCGCAAAGGACGGGAATTCGACCGCGATCACCGAGGCAGAGAGCGCCTTGGGCAAATCTGCAGGATTGGTGTTCGACGGGATCATGATCGCGGTTTCACCCGCTGCTTCTCCCAATGCGGTGAACGGTGCGTTGTGGTCATCGGCGGCAAAGCCGGTATCGGTGACGATTACAGTCATGTCAGTCTCCTTAGGCGGCTTGGCCGTTGCGCACGACCTTGCCATCTACGATGTGGATGCCACATTCGGTTTTGTTCGAGTTGCGCCAGCGACCAGCGCGCGGGTCTTCGCCTTCTTTCACAGGGCTGGTGCAGGGGGCGCAACCGATGGACGGATAGCCTTGGGCGACCAGCGGGTGACGCGGCAGACGGTTTTCGGTCATATAGTCCTGCAGATCGTTCATATCCCAATGGCAGAGCGGGTTGATCTTGATCCTGTGATCGTCCTCGTTCTCAAAGAACTCGAGCGCAGCGCGGGTCGTGCCCTGATACCGTTTCCGACCTGTAATCCATGCGTCATAGCCCTTGAGCGCGTCTTGCAATGGCTGGGTTTTGCGCAGGTTACAGCAGGCATCAGTGTTGAACTGATGCAGCGTGCCATCAGGGTCTTCAATCCGCTTTGCCTTATCCGCCGCACGAATGATCTGAAGGTTTTTCAGGTTCAAACGTTCTGTCAGTTCCTGCTGATAAGCCAGCGTTTCGGCAAAAAGCATTTCGGTATCGATAAACAACACGGGTGTTGTGTTATCGATGACGGACACGAGGTGCAAAAGCACGACGGACTCTGCCCCAAAGGACGACACCATCGCCGTTTTACCGACTTGAGCGTCCTTTAGCGCGTGTTCGAGAACCGCAGTTGCACTGTGGTGTTTGTAGCGGGCATTCAGAGCGTCAACCCGTTGTTGGACGGGTTCACTCAGCGGCATGGGCTGCGGCCTCCTCGTAGAGTGCGGCTTTGAACGGCTCTAGGCCGAGGCGCTTATAGGCGTCGAGGAACGTCTCAGCAGGCGATTGGCGCAGGGCGAGGTAAGCCATAACGATCCGTTCAATTGCGTTGGTGATCTCCTCAGCCGCAAAGCCGGGGCCCGTTTTATCGCCGATGACCGCGTCTTGGGTGCCGTCACCGCCAAGTGTGATCTGGTAGTTTTCAACCCCAGCGCGATCAAGGCCAAGAATACCGATGTGGCCCACGTGGTGGTGACCACATGCGTTGATGCAGCCCGAGATTTTGATCTTGAGCGGACCAATGTCATGTTCCAACTTCAGGTCGTCAAAACGCTGCGCGATTTCCTGTGCGATCGGGATCGAACGTGCGGTCGCAAGGGCGCAATAGTCCATGCCGGGGCAAGCGATGATGTCAGAGATCAGGCCAACGTTCGCGGTTGCCAGATCAGCAACCTTTAGCGCGTCATAGATCGCGGGCAGGTCGGCCTTGTGAACGTGAGGCAGAACAACGTTTTGTTCATGGCTGATGCGCAGTTCGTCGTGACCATAGGCCTCGGCGAGGTCGGCCATCGCCCGCATCTGGTCAGCGGTCGCATCACCCGGAGTTGCCCCGTGCTTTTTCACCGAAATGGTGACGATGGCATAGTCATCTGCCTTGTGTTCGCTCAGGTTCGTGTCGACCCAAGACCGGAACGCAGGGTCCGTCGCGTAGCGTGCGTCGAATACACCTTTAGATTTAGTTGAGTATTCGGGTTCTTGGAAAAATTGTTCGATTTCTGCAAGAATTTCCTGATCGACACCCGTAAATCCTGCCCGAATTTGTTCGAAACGTTCATCCGTAAGTTGAGTGAATTCTTCCAAGCCGTTCTCGAACACGGTGATTTTGATCCGTGCTTTATACTTGTTGTCGCGACGACCCAGCAGGTTCCAAACGGACACGACGGCCTCAACATAAGGCAGCAGGTCTTCTTTAGGGAGGAAGTCACGAATAACCTTACCGATCATCGGGGTACGGCCCAAACCACCGCCGACGATGATCTGATAACCGATCTCGCCTGCAGCATTACGGACGATGCGGATGCCGATATCGTGCGCTTTGGTCACGGCGCGGTCTTGTTCGCCGCCAGAGACAGCGATCTTGAACTTACGAGGCAGAAACTGGAACTCTGGGTGGTCGGTGGACCACTGACGCAGCAGTTCAGCCACAGGACGCGGGTCCGCAACTTCATCGGCGGCAGCACCAGCAAAGTGGTCAGCCGTCACGTTGCGGATCGTGTTGCCCGAGGTTTGCAGCGCGTGCATTTCCACATCGGCCAATGCCTCGAGGATATCAGGCACGTCCTGCAGTTTCGGCCAGTTGAATTGGATGTTCTGACGGGTGGTGAAGTGGCCGTAGCCCTTGTCCCACTTTTCCGCAATCATTGCGAGCTGGCGCATTTGACGGCTGTTGAGCGTACCGTAGGGGATCGCAACGCGCAGCATGTAGGCGTGCAGCTGCAGATACAGGCCGTTCATCAGGCGGAGCGGACGGAATTCGTCTTCGGTCAGTTGACCTTCAATGCGGCGTTCCACCTGATCGCGGAATTGCGCAACGCGAGAGCGGACAAAGGCTTCGTCAAAGTCGTTATACTTATACATTAGTTCAGCTCCACCTGTTTGCCGTGGGCATAGTTGGACGGGCCACGGGTGCGGAATTCTTCGCGGAAATGGGTCGGTTCGGGGCCGTTCGGGCCAGCCTTTGCATCTGCGAGGTACGGACCGACGACGATGTTTGCTTGACCGTTGGCAAAGAGGATGCGGATGTCAGCGTGGGCTTCGTCCTCAATAAGCTCAGCATCAAGCATCGACTTCGACCAGCGGTCGTCGGCGGTCAGCCAGACAGCATCCCCATCAAGGAGAAGGTTTGCGGTAATCACTTTTGGGGTAAAGCGGCGGCTCATTGTGCGGCCTCCTTTTGCGGTAGAGAGCGGGCGACCTGAACCGCGTGACGCGGCGCAAGTCCATAAAAGGTGAGGGCAGGGCCAGTGAGGCCAGAGGTCGACATCGTCGGCTCTAGCTCGGCCAAGGTTGTGGCGATCACTCGGCTTTCAGGACGAGAGACATTTTCGATGATGGTCACAGGCGTGTCAGCCGACGCGCCGTGCATCAACAGACGGCCCTGAACGAAACGCGCAGCGCGTTTGCCCATGTAGATCGCGGCGACTTCACCGTCGCGGGCTAGACCACGCCAGTCCTGCTCGGCAAAGCCTTTCATATCGTGACCCGTCAGCAGACGAACCGATCCATTGCGGCCGCGTTTCGTCAGGCTCTGCCCGATTTGCGCAACGGCAGCAGAGGCCGCAGTGATGCCCGGCACGATGCGGTAACTGATCCCAGCCGCCTCAATCGCTTCGATTTCTTCGTCCAAACGGCCAAAGACAGTTGGATCACCCGATTTGAGGCGCACAACATGGTGGCCATCTTTCGCATGCTCAACGATCAGATCGTTAATGTCGTCCTGAGAGGTCGAAACACCGAAACCCTCTTTACCCACATCGACCATAATCGCCTCACGGCGGGCCAGTTCGAGGATTTCAGGCGCAACCAAACGGTCGTAGATTACAACATCGGCCTCATCCAGCGCTTTACGAGCCTTCAAAGTCAGTAATTCTGGATCACCTGGACCCGCGCCAACGAGGTCAACATGACCTTTGCGGGTCTTTGCCATCACATGATGATCGAGCGTGGCCTCAAGCGCCGACTGCGCACCAGCTTCACCGTCTGTCTCAACAGCCTTGGGGCCCGTGTTGAAATAGTAGTCCGCCCAGAAATCGCGACGCTTGCGGCCCATTGGCAGAATGTCCACCGCATGACGGAACGCCTTACCCACCCGTGCCAAAAGACCAAGGTTGGATGGCAAACGCGCCTCAAGGTCCGCCTTAATCGCGCGCGCCAAAACAGGGGCTGCGCCCTCGGTGCCGATTGCAATCGTTACAGGATCACGGTCAACAATCGCGGGCGTGATAAAGTCCGATCCATGCAAATCGTCCACGATATTAACGATCGCACCCTCGCTGCGGGCAATACGTGCGACACGGGCGTCTTCGACTGCATCTTCGTTCGCCGCATAAACCAACCGTGCGCAGAGCGTATCGCCGTAATCGAACGCCCTCTGAACCAGCGAGAGGCGACCCTCAGCCGCCATACGCAGAAGGTCAGGATGCGGGGCATCTGCGAAAACAGTGATCTTGCCCTCAGTCTTGAGCAAGAGACGCAATTTCGCCAGTGCCGCCTCGCCACCACCTGTCAGGACGATGCGGCGGTGGGTCACCGATAGGAAGATTGGAAAGTGCTGCATGGGACGCTCCGGTTTCTACACGGATATATAGAATAATATCCCCCTTTTTGCCTATTGCGTCCGATGAATAAGGACGTATGTTCGCCCTGTGCGTCCAGTGATGACGTTTGTTCCAATCCAGCGGGGAATACAGAATGGCGTTTCGGTTAGACGATATGGATCGGAAAATCCTCAAGGAGCTTCAGGCCGACGCGGCGCAGTCGCTCGACGATATTGCCCGCAATGTTGGGTCCTCAAAGACGCCTGTTTGGAATCGTATCCGCAAGATGAAAGAGGCCAATATCATTGGTCGTCAGACGGTGTTTCTGGATGCAGAGGCTCTTGGGTTCGAGGCATGTTTCTTTGTCCTGATCCGCACCAGCGAACACGAGGCCGATTGGCAGCGCAAATTCCTCGCCGCGTTGCAGGCCCGCCCCGAGGTTCAAGAGGCGCACCGCCTTGCAGGGGATATTGACTACATCCTGAAGGTCCGCGTGAAAAACGCCCGTGCTTATGACGAATTTTATCAGGCTCTGATTTCGGAGGTGCGCATCCACAACGTGACCGCGCTCTTGTCGATGGAAGAGATCAAGTCGACGCTTGAGCTGCCGTTGTAACCATCAACCGATCTAGCCCGTGGAAATGATAGAGATCCGCATAGGTCGCGGGCTCTGTCATCCGTAGGTCGGGGCAGCGGGTGAATAGCGCATCAAGGGCGAGGTGAACTTCCATCCTTGCGAGTGGCGCGCCAACACAGAAATGGATGCCGCCGCCAAAGCTGGCATTCACGGGGCCGCTGCGATCAGCTTGGAACGTATTGGGTTCAGAGTACGCTGCAGGATCGCGGTTCGCGCTCGCCAACAGACAACCCACCTCATCCCCGCGTTTGAAGTCATGTCCAAAGAGCGTCACGTCCTCATAGACCCAACGCATGAACATATGGAGCGGCGGATCAAAGCGCAGGATTTCCTCGGCGGTTGCAGGTGTCACGTCAGGTTTGCCGTTTTCAATCAGTGCCTTGATGCCGTTTCCTAACGTGTGAACCGTAGCCTCATGCCCCGCGTTCAACAGCACCATCACAGTCGCGATCAATTCGTCCGAGGTTAGCTTTTCCCCCTCGGCCTCTGCTGCGATGAGATCGGACAGAAGGTCGGATTTCGGGGCCTTCCGTCGGGCCGCGATATAATCAGTCAGGAAGGCGCGGAATTCGAGCGTTGCAGCGACAGCGGCCGCTTCAATCGCGGGGGTGCGGCGGGCCTGATACATCGCGACCATATCGTTCGACCACCGCAACAGGTCAGAGGCGCGATCCTCTGGCACGCCGAGCAATCGGCAGATCACGATCACAGGGATGGGTCGCGTAAAGGCGTCGATGATGTCAAACGGCCCGTCAGGGAACTGATCGATCAAATCGTTCGCCAATTCACTGATCATCGGCCCCAACGACGCGATCCCACGCGACGTAAACGCCCTTATCACCAGTGCCCTCAGCTTTGTATGCCGTGGCGGTTCTAGTTCTAGTATCGAATGCGCTTCAATGTCGTAGAAGGGGCGTAGGTGGTCAGGAATGGCGCGGGCGAATTCGGCGGGTGCCTCGCGGCCAAACCGTCGATCCTTGAGGATCGTCGTCACGGCCTTGTGGGATGTCGCGCACACTTTATCGTAGTCGGACCAATAGACCAAATCGCCAGCAGCACGCATCTGATCGTAAAGCGGGTAAGGGTTTTGGACAAAATCGGGGTCAGTCGGGGATTGGTCGAAACGTTGCATGGTGCAACTTTGACGATCCTCTCTGGTCAAGACAAGCGGGATTTTCTACTCTGCCCCAATCCGTTCGAGCCTCTCTCACCGTCTAATCGCCGTGGCCCTGTTTTCAGGGTTTTTGGGTGTATTGACGGGCGCTGTGTGGTGGTGGGGCTACGGCGCGGCCTTGGATCAATTGGCGCGACGGGGGCGGTCGGATTTGGCCTTAGCGGCAGATCGATTGACCAGCGAATTACAGAGTTTTCGTGAACTCGCGGCTCTCGTGTCAGATCATCCTGTGGTCGGCGTCGCCTTGGCAGGATGGGACGCGAAATCCACATTGGCGCAGATTGCGGATAAAACGGGTGCGCTCGATGTGACGGTGTCGAACACGGCCGGCGACGTTCTGGCCAGCGCCCGTGGGATCGCTGCGCCGCAGGTCGACCGCTATGGGTTCAAACGTGCGATGAGCGGCGCACTGGGCGTTGATCACTATTTCAGCGAACCCTTCGGGCGGCGCGTGTTCACCTTTACCTCGCCCGTGTTCAGTCCCGAAGGCCCCGTTGTGGGCGCAGTGACCGTCACCGTCGACGTTGAGGCGATCGAGGCCTCGTGGCGCGGGGATCGTCCTGCGGTTCTGTTCACCGATGAATTGGACGTTGTCTTTGTGTCGAACCGTTCCGAGTTGGTGTTCCGTTCGCGATCGAATGACATTACCGCTGTGGCTGACAGCGACGACTACCGCGCCGACGACATCGCGCCGTTCTTTGACTACGACAGCAGGATGCGCGGCCCGCATGATATCTGGTCAATCGACGGTGGGCGTTACCTCCCGAATGAAGCGCTGCATCTGACGCTCAGCATGCCAACCGTTGGTTTGACAGGGGAGGCACTGCTGGACGTGGCCCCTGCACGACAAATCGCAGGGCTTCAGGCGGCTGTCGCGGCGGCGTTGTCTCTTGCGTTTGGCGCGATGCTGTTTCTGGCGACCGAACGACGGCGGACTTTGGCGCGGGCGAACCAATTGCTTGAGGCGCGGGTGAAACGGCGCACATCAGAGCTAGAGGCTGTTGCCGTGAACCTCCGTCGTGAGGTGGCCGAACGGACCGCTGCTGAGGCGCGTTTGAAAAAGGCGCAGGATGATCTGGTGCAGGCGGGCAAGCTTTCGGCCTTGGGGCAAATGTCGGCTGGCATCAGTCATGAACTGAACCAACCGCTTATGGCGATCCGATCCTTTGCTGAAAACGCCGAGGCGTTTCTGGAACGGGGAAACCCTGAACGGGCCGCCGAAAACCTGAACCGCATTTCCGAACTTGTCCGCCGTATGGGACGCATCATTCGCAATCTGCGGGCCTTCTCTCGTCAAGAGAGCGAACCGCTCACCGATGTTGAGGTTGGCGCCGCGATTGAAGCCGCGATGGAGATGGCCGCGACCAAAGCGCGTCAGGAAGGCGCTGTTCTGCACTGGGACAAAACCGAGGCTCCGATTTGGGTCAGGGCAGGGGAAGTGCGCTTGCAACAGGTGGTTCTGAACCTCATTTCGAACGCCATCGACGCGATGGAAGGGCAAGACGAAAAGGCTGTGCATATCGACGTCATTGCAGGGGACCGTGTGACGGTGTCGGTACGTGACACAGGGCCAGGGATTGCGGAGCCTGAAAAAATCTTTGACCCGTTCTATTCGACCAAACAGGTGGGCGCCGCCGAAGGTATGGGCCTTGGCCTTTCGATTTCCTATGGTCTGGTGCAGAGTTTCGGCGGCGCGATCCGTGGTCGCAATCATCCCGATGGCGGTGCCATTTTCACCGTTGAATTAGACGCTACAAAAGGACGGGACGCAGCATGAGCGCGAGACATGTTCTCTTGGTCGATGATGACAAAGAAGTGCGCGAAGCACTGGGGCAGACGCTCGAACTAGCTGATCTGAAACCGATCCTTGCAGGGTCGTTCATCGAGGCCAAAGACCACATCGCGAAGTCGTTCAGCGGCGTCGTCGTCACCGATGTGCGGATGCCCGGTAAGGACGGGTTCCAGCTTTTGGAATTCGCGCAATCGGTCGATCGGGAACTGCCCGTGATCCTTTTGACGGGAGAGGCCGACGTGCCGATGGCGGTGCGCGGTATCTCTGGTGGGGCGTTCAGTTTTCTGGAAAAACCGTGTTCGCCCAAGGATTTGCTGGCCACTGTTGAACGTGCGCTAAAGACCCGAAACCTGATCTTGGAGAACCGTCGTCTCCGCCGTGAGGTTGAGACGGGCGATGCGGCGGCGCGGCTTTTGCGCGGGCAATCGGAACATTCACACAAAATGCGAGAGGCCGCTAGGGCGGTGGCACGGACGACTGCCGACGTGTTGATCACAGGCGAACCGGGGGTCGGGACGGCCAAGATGGCAGAGGTGGTGCACCTCTTGTCCGTTGGGTCAAACGCGCCGTTCCTGAAATTCTCTGCCGCCTCCATGACGGGGGAGACGCTGGCCGTCGCGCTGCGAGATGCGGCGGATGGGTCGATCTTTTTGGACGAGGTGTTGCGGTTGTCACCCGCCGCGCAATTTGCGCTCCTTGATGCGATGGAGGGGCATGATCGGCCTCGCATCATTGCGGGAACCTATGCCGACCTCGCCAAAGAGGCACAAGAGGGACGGTTTTCGCCCGACTTGTTCTACAGGTTGCAGGCGGCAACCATTCGTATTCCGCCGCTGCGGGAACGCCCCGAAGATATTCCAGTGCTCTTCCGTCACTACGTCGATATCGCCTGCGAACAATCTGACCTTCCCGTGCCCGAGATCACGCCTGATGTGATTTCGAAACTCATGGCGCAGGATTGGCCGGGCAATGCGCGGTCACTGATGAATGCGGCGATGCGTTTTGCGATGGGTTTGTCGGATGGCGAAGGGACACATACCGAAGAACTGGGGCTGGCAGAGCAAATGGCGCAGGTCGAACGGTCGTTAATCATCGCCGCGCTGACCCGTCATAATGGCAACGCGACCGTTGCGGCGAAGCATCTAAAACTGCCGCGCAAAACGTTCTACGACAAACTGGCAAAGCACGCGATAAAAGCAGAGCTTTACCGCGATTGATCACAAACTGATCTCTTTTTGGTGATTCACTCAGCGTTCGGGGTGTGCGGATTTCCGCACATCTGGCGCTAACAGTGTGTGTGGATTTCCGCCACTTTACATCTGCAGAATGGGTGTGTGCGAAAGTTGACTGCTGTCAACTTACTGTAAACAATAGGTTAATTTCGATGTATGCGCCCTGCGCAATATAGCCTTGCGTGGTGTGCCTAGCTGACGCTTCTTAATGCCACCCGCCCTTATTGGGCGTTCGAATATCCTTTGGGAGGAACAAATGAAATTCATGAAATACGCGGTATCTGCCGCTGCTTTGGCTGTTGCTGCAAACGCTGCTTACGCTGACCCGATGGGCTGTGACGAAGGCGAGATCGTCGTCAAATTTGCGCACGTGACCAACACCGACAAGCACCCCAAGGGGATCGCTGCGAGCCTGCTCCAGTCGCGTGTAAACGCTGAGATGGACGGCACGATGTGCGTCGAAGTTTACCCGAACTCGACCCTTTACAACGATGACCAAGTTCTCGAAGCAATGCTTCAGGGTGACGTTCAGCTCGCAGCACCGTCGCTGTCGAAGTTCGAAACCTTCACCAAGCAATTCCGCATCTTCGACCTTCCGTTCATGTTCGTGAACATCGAAGCTGTTGACGCGTTCCAGTCGTCTGACACTGGTCAGGCAATGCTCGACTCCATGCAGCGCCGCGGCCTGCAGGGTCTGGGCTTCTGGCACAACGGTCTGAAGCAGTTCTCGGCGAACGTTCCGCTGATCGCCCCAGAAGACGCAGCTGGCCTGAAATTCCGCGTTCAGACCTCGGACGTTCTGGTTGCTCAGATGGAGGCGCTGAACGCGTCGCCGCAGCCGATGGCATTCTCCGAAGTTTACGGCGCTCTGCAAACTGGCGTTGTTGACGGTCAAGAAAACACCTGGTCGAACGTTTACGGTCAGAAGTTCTTTGAAGTTCAGGACGGCACCACTGAAACCAACCACGGTGTTCTGGACTACCTCGTTGTGGCTTCGGTTGACTGGCTCGACAGCCTTGATCCGGCAACCCGTGATCAGTTCCTGACCATCTTCAATGAAGTGACCACCGAGCGTAACGCTGCTGTTGGCCAAGTCGACGCAGAAGCACGTCAGGCGATCCTCGATGCGGGCGGCGAAATCCGCGTTCTGACACCTGAACAACGTCAGGCTTGGGTTGATGCGATGCAGCCAGTTTGGGCGAAGTTCCTTGAGGACGTAGGTCAAGAAAACATCGACGCTGCACAGGCATTCAACGCACAGTTCGGCGGCTAATCTATCTGGGCTGGCTTTGGCTGGCCCAACTCTATCGGCGGGCGCTGCACTGGTGCCCGCCTTTTTTACATCCAATGGTGTAGGGGACTGTCATGGCGACAAAATATGTGCCCAAGGGGCCCGTATCGCGGGCAATCCACGAATTCGAAGAAACCTTTATCGCGCTCCTCTTGGGGCTGATGACATTGGTGACTTTTGCGAACGTGGTGCTGCGATATGCATTTAACTCTCAGTTGATCTGGGGGCTTGAGCTGGTTTTGATCCTGTTTGCGTGGCTTGTGCTGTTTGGCATCAGCTATGGTTTCAAGGTGACGATGCATTTGGGCGTGGACGCTATTTTGGCGATCGTGAATCCGCGTGTTCGGTTCGTTATGTCGTTGGCGGCGGCTGTGATCACCTTGGCGTATATGCTGCTTTTGCTCAAAGGGGCTTGGGATTACTGGGCACCGTTTGCGGGCTTTGACGCGACGAGTGGGCGTTGGTTCCCTACAGGGTTCGAAAACACTCGCGATCAAGGTTGGTATGAAACCGAGCAGATCCCGATCCCGTTCCTGCAAGGCTGGCTGGAGAACACCTTTAACGTAGGCGAACCCTACGAAAAGATGCCCCGCCTTGTTCCGTATTTCATTCTGCCGTTCGGCGCATTCCTGATGGTTGTTCGCGTGATCGAAGCCACCCTGCGTCTGATCAAGGCCGGTGACGGTTCGCTGATCGTCAGCCACGAAGCCGAGGATGCCGTCGAAGAAGTCGCGGCCCTCAACAAGGAGAACTGATCCGATGACCGTCGCACTCCTCTTTTTGATGATCGTCGGGCTGTTGCTCTTGGGCGCGCCGATTGCGGTGTCGCTGGGCTTCTCGTCGATCCTGTTCCTGCTGTTCTTCTCTGAGACCTCGCTCGCCTCTGTGGCGCAGTCGATGTATCAGGCGATGGCGGGGCATTATACGCTATTGGCGATCCCGTTCTTCATCCTCGCCTCGTCGTTCATGTCGACGGGTGGCGTGGCAAAGCGCATCATCCGTTTCTCGATTGCCTGTGTGGGTCACATGCAGGGCGGTCTGGCGATTGCGGGCGTGTTCGCCTGTATGATGTTCGCGGCTTTGTCGGGGTCTTCGCCTGCGACCGTGGTTGCGATTGGTTCCATCGTGATCGCAGCGATGCGTCAGGTTGGCTACACCAAGGAATTCGCAGCAGGCGTGATCTGTAACGCGGGCACCTTGGGCATCCTGATCCCGCCGTCGATCGTTATGGTGGTTTACGCCTCTGCGACCGACGTATCGGTTGGTCGTATGTTCCTTGCTGGTGTGATCCCAGGCATTTTGGCAGGTGTTATGCTCATGGTCACCATCTACGTCATGGCGCGTGTGAAAAACATGCCCAAGGGCGAATGGCAGGGCTGGGGCGAGATCGGCGCGTCGTTCAAAGATGCACTCTGGGGCCTGTTGCTGATCGTGATCATCATGGGCGGCATCTATGGCCACCCTTGGATCCGCTTTGAAGAAGGTGCGAGCCTGTTCTACTGGAAAGGTGGCGCGTTCACCCCGACTGAGGCTGCTGCCGTTGCTGCGATCTATTCGTTCATCGTTGCGACCTTTATCTACCGTGACATGGGTCCTCTGGCGGACGAAAACGGTGCGATCCCGCTGTGGAAGAAACCGCAGGCTTTGGTCACGGCGTTCTTTCACAAGGACACCCGCCGCACCTTGCTCGACTCCGGTAAGCTTACCATCACCCTGATGTTCATCATCGCGAACGCACTGATCCTCAAACACGTTCTGACCGACGAACAAATCCCGCAACATATCGCGGGGATGATGCTCGACGCTGGCTTTGGCCCGATCATGTTCCTGATCATGGTGAACGTGATCTTGCTGATCGGTGGTCAGTTCATGGAGCCGTCGGGTCTGATCGTGATCGTTGCGCCGCTGGTGTTCCCGATTGCGATGGAACTGGGCATCGACCCAATCCACCTCGGTATCATCATGGTCGTGAACATGGAGATAGGCATGATCACCCCGCCCGTTGGTCTGAACCTCTTTGTGACGTCGGGCGTGGCAGGGATGCCGATGATGAAAGTGGTCAAGGCCGCACTGCCGTTCCTCGCTGTGCTCTTTGTCTTCTTGATCCTGATCACCTACGTCCCTTGGATTTCGACGGTCTTGCCGACCAGTCTGATGGGACCAGAGATTGTGGTCCGCTAAAACGACAAACGGCGCCTCTCGGGGCGCCGTTTTTTATTGGGTGGGGTGGGGAGTTAAACGGCAGCTGCGAGCGCGTCGATGATCCCGCCAAAGTCTGCAGCCTTGAGGCTCGCGCCACCGACCAAGGCACCGTCCACATCCTGAACCGCAAAAATCTCTGCCGCGTTCGAAGGTTTTACAGAGCCACCGTAGAGCACGCGGAACGCATTGCCCGCATCGCCAAACCGTTTCACCAGTTCCGCACGGATAAAGCCGTGCACTTCGGCGATTTGGTCGAGGGTCGGAACCTTGCCCGTGCCAATCGCCCAAACGGGTTCGTAAGCGATCACGGTATTCGCGCCTGTCGCAGCATCAGGGGTCGATCCAGAGAGTTGCGTGCCGACGACATCAAGCGTCTTTCCGCCTTCGCGTTCGTCGAGCGTTTCACCGATGCAGATCACAGCGATCAGGCCAGCGGCAATTGCGGCTTCTGATTTCGCCAGAACGATGGCGTCCGTTTCACCATGGTCCGTACGGCGCTCAGAGTGGCCGAGGATCACGTGAGATGCGCCTGCATCAATCAGCATCTCAGCAGAGATATCGCCTGTATGCGCGCCGTTCGATTTCGCGTGGCAGTCCTGACCTCCAACGGCAACCGCGCTGCCCTTCGCCGTGTCAGCCATGCGCGCAACAAGCGTAGCCGGCGGGCACAAAAGGAGGTCCACTTTGGGCGCAGGGTAGGCCGCAGCGAGGGCGGTGACCTCTGCCAGGCTGCCTCCGGTTCCGTTCATTTTCCAGTTTCCGGCGGCGAGTTTGCGGCGCATGGGGGTCTCCTCAAATATGGTTGAACTAGGGTTAGCAACTGCCGCGAGAATGGAAAAGCCCTTGCGTTCGCTGGTCATATCTTAAAAAACGCGCCCCAACGTAAACCGGAGAGTGCCATGATCCCGCGTATTGACGCCGCAGCCTTGATTGATCCCACGCACGAGGGCCATGCAAAGGCCATCGCGGATGTGCGAGTAGGGGCGTCGGATGTCGGGTTCCTGACCATCTACAACACGCCGATTTCAGGCGATCGCGTGCGTGAGGTCATCGAAGGCTACCGCCAGTTTTTCCATCTGCCTGCCGCAGCCAAAGAAGCGGTCGATATGGCAAAAACGGGGTCTAACCGTGGATGGGGTGCGGCAGGGTCTGAGCAGGTCGATCCTGATGCGAACCCCGACTATAAACAGGTTTTCGACTGTGGTTTGGAATTGCCTGCTGGTGATCCTCTGTCCGAGGTGTCTGCCTATGCACCGAACCAGTGGCCCGAAACGCCCGCTGGTTTTGCCGATCTCCTGCGCGGTTATTACCGCGATGCGACGGGTTTTGCGCTTGATTTACTGAAATCGGTTGCGGGTGCGATTGGCGAAGATCGGGATTATTTCACCGATAAATTCTCCACCCCAATGGCGCTGTTGCGCGGGAATTTCTATCCAGAGCGGCCTGAATGGGCGACCGAAAAGGATTTCGGCATCGGCACGCATACGGACTACGGTTGTCTGACGCTCCTTGCCACGGACGGGTCGGATGGGTTGGAGGTGCGTCAGCGCGGTGGCGGCTGGATCGCGGTCAGCGCCGAACCCGGTGATTTCATCATCAACTTTGGTGAGATGCTAGAAATGTGGACTGATGGTCGTGTTGTTGCGACCCCGCACCGTGTGGTGGGTCAGGATCATGAACGAATTTCGGTGCCGCTGTTCTTTAACCCGAACCACGACACCAATGTTGCGCCGATCGGGTCAGGCAAAGTGATCCGTGCCGTTGATCATTTGCAGAAACGGTTCGATGAAACCTACCTGCACCTAAAGCGCGCGTAGGGCGCGGCGACCCCAGTCAGAGGCAAGATCTGGATCGTCCAGTGCGTCATCGGGCAGGGTCCAGTAATTCATTTCGCGTCCATCTTCGGTGCGGAACTTTTCTGAACCTTCGGCGGCAAGAGCTTCGGCAAAGTCGCCAGAGGCCTTGAGGTAATAGCGACCTTCGGCATTGATGATCGCGAAAATCTGGCCGTCCGCATAGATCGACAGCCCACCCATCATTTTCCGATGCGTGATTTTTCCAACGCCCGCGTAGAGTTCGTGAGCGAATGCGATATCCTCGTCAGAAATGCTCATTCCGATTGCGTGAGGTTTTCGTCGAATTTGATCGACTCACCGCAGCCGCAGGCATCCACAACGTTCGGGTTTTTGAATTTGAACCCAGATTCGAGGAGCGAGACCTCGTAGTCGATCTCTGTCCCAAAGAGGAACATCTGCGCCATCGGAGCGATCATGACACGGGCGCCGCCCTGTTCGACGACCTCGTCGAGCGGGTTCACCTCGTCCACGTAGTCCATGGTGTATTCCATGCCCGCGCAGCCGCCTTTTTTAACGCCAATGCGCAGCCCTTGATGCCCATCCTTGGCCATCAGTTTCGCGATTTGCGCCGCAGCGCGGTCGGTAATGGTTACGGCCTGTTTGCCAGGAATGCCGAACATCGGTCTCTCCTTGCCCCTTGCAGCGGGGCGGTCAGCTTACATAAAGCCCAGTTCGAGACGGGCCTCGTCGCTCATCATGTCCATGCCCCACTGGGGTTCCCATGTCAGTTCCACGTCGACGGATTTAACACCAGCCACAGGGCTGATCGCGTCGTAGAGCCAACCGGGCATCTCGCCTGCCACGGGGCAGCCGGGGGCGGTGAGGGTCATGATGATCTTAACATCATTTTCGTCATTAATCTTGATCGTATAGACCAGACCAAGATCAAAGATATTCACTGGAATTTCGGGGTCAAACACGGTGCGGCACGCCTCTACCACGCCGTCATAGAGCGGGTGGTCGGTTGTCGATGGTTCGATCAGCGGTGTGCCTTCGAGTTTGGCTTGAGAGTCAGTCATGTCACGGCCCTGTAAATTCCTGACCATTCATATAGGTTTTAATCCCGTCAGGGTAAAGACCAGCAATGCGCCGTTATTGTTTCTGTGGTAGCAATAAATTTCGCGCCAGAGTAGCATTGTGAAATAGATCGCTACAACTTTTTGAGATTCTCCCTATTTCCGCCACAACTTATTGGTAAATATTAACCACTGGTGAGGGTAGAGATATGTTTGCATGGTCTTTCGACGGGTTTGTGTCGCGACATGGAATTGCTGGGGCTCTTCGTCAGCTCCAGATGGAACGCTTTGGTGATTTTGACGATATCGCTCGTTTTGCAGGGATGTCTTCGCATCGTGCGGCGGCGAGCGTGTATTTATGTTGGGAAAACGAAGTCGTCGTTATCGGTGGCTACAACCTCAAACGCAGCCAAGTTCGTCGCACCGTTCCCGACTACGATTTCAAAGATGGTTTCGCGGAATACGAAGATGCGATTTGTCAGTTGAAATTGGGGAACAACTTCAGTGCATTGGCGCCTGATGTTCGTGCGTTGGCGTTGTGTGAGATGACGTATCAGGGCCAATCGATTGGGGGCATAGCGGTGCATTCGCCGCGTGTCCTTGACCCGTTGACGGAAAATCAGCGGACCGTTTTGAAGGACCTTGCGCAGACCGCACAGGAACTGGTCATGCGTCGGGCGCGGTTGAAATTCATCGCTTATCAATTGCATTCCGAACCTGTCTCATACGGAGCGTGACATGCCGAGAACCCGTATCATTACAGCAGAGAGCACTCGGGCGAAATTGGCGGAATTGGGGATCCAACGGACCGAGAGCTATGATCGTGCCGCGCGGATTGCGACCCTTTCTGTCGATGGCGATCACGGCGCGATTTGGCTGTATTTGCCCGATAACGAGGACATGATGATCGGTGGGCATAAGGTTCCGAGCAATGTTGTGATGCTCGATCAAACCCGCCTGACCAATGCAGAGAAGATTTTCCTTTTAGACTTGGACCCAAATGCTCATCCAGATCATCCAATGATCAATGGCGTTGCGGGAAACTGTCGGTCTGTCATGGCAATCCCATTGGTCGATATGGCGGTGGTGGTTGGTCAAATCACCATCGGGTTTGAGCGGCCAGCCGAAGAGGTCGCCGACGAGGCCGCAGAGATTGCGTCACTCTGGGCCGAGATCGTAATGTCCAGTTTGGTGGAACATTCGAATATCAAGGCCATGCTGAATGATCTAACCGCGGCCTACAGCGCCTGATCATCTTTTCATCTGGCTCGGAACGGCGTATCAGCACACGGTCCGACCGGAGAGAGATATGACCCGTTTTTCATTCGACCTGAACGCAACTGATGGCAAGGCCCGCACAGGTGTGATCCACACGCCGCGCGGCGATATTCGCACACCTGCTTTTATGCCCGTTGGGACGGCGGCCACGGTAAAGGCGATGATGCCTGAAAGCGTCGCGGCGACGGGGGCGGATATCCTTCTGGGCAATACATATCATTTGATGCTGCGACCAACGGCCGAGCGGATTGATCGTTTGGGCGGTCTGCACAAGTTTATGAACTGGGACAAACCGATCCTGACCGATAGCGGCGGATTTCAGGTGATGTCTCTCGCGGATCTTCGGAAGCTGACCGAAGAGGGCGTAACCTTCCGCAGCCACGTTGACGGGTCGAAACATTTCCTGACACCAGAGCGGTCGATGGAAATCCAAAAACTCCTCGGCTCTGACATCGTGATGTGTTTTGACGAATGTCCTGCGCTGCCTGCCGATGATCAGCGTGTCGCTGAATCGATGCGCCTTTCGATGCGGTGGGCCCAGCGGAGCCGCGATGCTTTTGGCGACCGTCCGGGGCATGCTCTGTTTGGGATTATGCAGGGCGGGGTGACGCCGCATCTGCGCGAGGAATCTGCCAAGGCCTTGGTCGATATCGGCTTTGATGGTTATGCCGTGGGCGGACTTGCCGTGGGTGAGGGGCAGGAGGCCATGTTCGGCGTTCTGGACTATGCGCCTGATTACCTGCCGACCGATAAGCCGCGCTACCTCATGGGCGTTGGTAAGCCTGACGACATCGTGGGAGCGGTTAAACGTGGGATCGATATGATGGACTGCGTGCTGCCGTCACGGTCGGGGCGCACGGGGCAGGCTTGGACCCGACGTGGTCAAGTGAATATCAAAAACGCCCGCCATCAGGACGATCCGCGTCCGCTCGATGAACATTGCACGTGCCCTGCGTGCCGCAACTACAGCCGCGCCTATTTGCACCATGTGTTCCGTGCCGGAGAGATGATTTCGGGGATGCTGCTGACGTGGCACAACCTGCATTACTACCAAGAGATCATGCAGGGTATGCGCGACGCGATTGCCGAGGGTCGCTTTGCCGCCTGGGAAGCTGCGTTCCATGCGCAGCGTGCTGAGGGCGATATTGAACCCGTTTAGGGCTTATCGTACTACAGCTTGCATTTCACCGAGGATCTTGCGGGCATTTGCGCGTCCTCGCAGGACAGAGATCGTCAGGTCGCGCAGAGAGAATAGGGTGTCGACCAATTCGGGCGATGGCTCTCCGACGCGGGTTTCGAAGGCCATCGCGACATAGCCGACCTTTTGTTTTTTGTAGGTGATGTCGAGGTAATATCCGCTGCGCATACTCGCCAATTCGCCGTTAATCAGCGGGTAATTAATC
Source organism: Aestuarium zhoushanense (assembly GCF_056431045.1). Lineage (NCBI taxonomy): Bacteria > Pseudomonadati > Pseudomonadota > Alphaproteobacteria > Rhodobacterales > Paracoccaceae > Aestuarium > Aestuarium zhoushanense. Next base: position 7,862 of record NZ_JBWKMA010000022.1, on the reverse strand, counting down.
ACTGCTGCCTTTTCGTCCGAGATCGGTTCATAAAGGACCTTACCCGCTAAATCGCGATGCAAAAAAGGCGGCTCTGGTAGCGGTGAGGGTGTGTTATGTGATCCGAGGAGCATTTGGTTGCCTTTGAGGACAAGCCAGAACGCTGACATATTTGCGCCCGTCGCATAGGCAAACATAGCAGCAATGTTATTATAGTGCTCGCCCGGACTGATCCCGACTTTAATCAGCTCGTCTTCGCTATCGGCATTGCTGAGGAGTTCGAGAATGTCCATGATCGTCCGTTCTAAAAGTTCGAAAGACTAAAGGCGTTCATGAGCGTAGTCTTTAATCTGGCTTTGGTTTCGACCACGCAGGCAGCAAGCTGGGCGGCTTGAACAAGGAAGTCCTTCTGCGACTCTGTGAGGGCGGCGCAGTCCTGATAATCGTGGACGCTGATACCGCCAACCGTCTCACCAGCGACGTTGATGGTCGCCATAGTGAACGATTTCATCTGGGCTATCGTTTGCGGATCCGAATTGGTGCTCTGCAGGACGAAATCAGACAGTTCTACAATCGGCTGTTGCAGGATCGGCCCGTAAAGAGACCGCTTCATTCGCATACAGACGGGGTTGTAGCTGCCGATCGTGTACACTTCGTCTGCGGAGTAGAGAACGATGTTAACATGCGGGCGTTTTGTGACTTTAGCACAGCTCCGCGCCAATTGGTCTAGGACGGGCGAATTGGTTAACTCAACTTTCTCCAAGACATCTTGGGGTGTCGCTACAGCGAGCATATCATCAAGGGTAATAGAGGTCATGGAGTTTCGCTAGCTTCTCTACGGCACATTCAGGCCGTCGCCGCAGTATACCATCAAGGTTAGATAGTTTAGTGCACTAACGTATAGTTGTGTGGGTGAATTCGTGTAGTTTAAATAATTGATTTTTTGGGAAAATTTTAGGTCGGTTGTGTGGCGCTTTGCCACGCTCGGCCTTAGACCTAATTTGTTATGCGTATTTTGTGGCGGTCAGTTTCGGTTTTGGCTGCAGCTTCATCGCGCGTTTTCCCTTGAGCGCGGCGGACACGCCGTCGATGCCCATCCCGATTTGATTGTCGAACCAACGTGCGAGGGCGATCCTTGGGGGGAGGGCGTCTTGTTCGATCTGTGTCTCGACCAGACAGAGGCCGTCGTCGATTTCCGCGATGGCGATTGTGACGGTCATGTCGTCGCGTCCGAGGGGTTCTTCGCGTTCGAGGAAATAGCGGCAGTAGTTCCCCGTGGTTTTTGCAACAAAGGTCAGCGTCATTTCTTCGGCGAGCCCTGTTTCGTCGCGGAAGCGGAGGTAGACTGTGTCAGGGTCTTCGGGGTCGCGGTTGTAGTCGATTAGGTCTGGGTTCCAGAAATCGGACGGGTGGCCTTCGGCGGGGACAAGGCTGATCCAAACGTCTTCGGCTTGGCCGCCGAGTTCGCCCTTGTGATGCGCAAAAACCGAGAGGTTGAGGCCGAGGGCGTCTGACCAATGGCCATACAAAATGCTGTGAGAGAGAAACGCGAGGCCGACGATGGCAGGGGGGAGGGCGTCCGCAGGGATCGGGATCAGTGCGGCGACGAACAGTCCCACTGCGCCGCTTTCGCAGGCTTTGCGATATTTGGGCATGGCGTAGACCATGTAAAGGGCGGCAATGGCGGCAGCGAGGCCTGCCAAGAGCGCAGCCACAGTTGGGCCAGATATCAAAATTGCGCCAAAAAGCGTGAAGACAGCCGTGAACGCTACACGACGATAATGATGGCCCAGGAACTCTTTCATATGATTAGCCTATCCCGTTCGGGGGTAATGAAATCAGAAGTAATCCCCTATTGGTTGCCGATGAATGTGTCCTGCAAAGGGCGAAAGGGCGGTATTTTACGGAACTGGCCCTTGCCCCCGTTCGCGGCAAAAGGCACATTGGAATAAACGGGGATGCTTGAAACTGGGGTCGCTTCGGCCCATCTGTATCCTCTAGTGGAAACGATTGCGGTTGCCGAAATGCGGGGCCTGATCGTTTTGCCAAAAAAAGGACAAGAGCATGGAAGAAACCTTCAGCACCTCCTATCCCGTCCTGCCGCTGCGCGATATCGTTGTGTTCCCTCACATGATCGTGCCGCTGTTCGTCGGGCGTGAGAAATCGGTGCGGGCACTCGAAGAAGTGATGCAGGACGACAAGCAGATTTTGCTGTCGAGCCAGATTGACCCTTCGCAGGATGATCCAACCACAAAGGACATTTACCAGACGGGTGTTCTGGCGAATGTGCTGCAATTGCTGAAACTGCCTGATGGCACCGTAAAGGTGCTCGTCGAGGGTAAGAAACGCGTTCGGATCACAGAGTTTGTCGAGAACGACAGCTTCTTTGAAGCGATGGCCGACGAACTGATCGAAATTCCGGGTGCCGAGGACGAATTGGCGGCCCTCGTGCGGTCGGTTGGCGAAGAATTCGAACGTTACGCGAAGATCAAAAAGAACATCCCCGAAGAGGCGCTGGCCGCGGTCAGCGACACGACTGAGCCCGCGAAATTGGCAGACCTCGTGGCGGGCCACTTGGGTGTTGATGTTCAGCAGAAACAATCATTGCTAGAAACGTTGCCGATCAGCGAACGTCTGGAAAAGGTCTATGGCCTGATGCAGGGCGAAATGTCTGTGCTGCAGGTCGAGAAAAAGATCAAAACCCGCGTGAAGTCCCAGATGGAGCGGACACAGCGCGAATATTATCTGAACGAACAGATGAAGGCGATCCAGCGCGAGTTGGGCGATGGCGAGGATGGCGCGAACGAAATCGCCGAACTCGAAGAAAAGATCGCTGCGACGAAGCTGTCGAAAGAGGCCAAGGAAAAGGCCGACGCTGAGGTTAAGAAGCTCAAGAACATGTCGCCGATGTCCGCAGAGGCAACGGTGGTGCGCAACTACCTTGACTGGATGCTGAATATTCCGTGGGGCACAAAATCCCGCGTGAAAAAGGACTTGGGTCGGGCCGAGGAAATCCTCGACGCCGAACACTATGGTCTGGAAAAGGTCAAAGAGCGGATCGTCGAATACCTCGCAGTGCAATCGCGCAGTGCGAAACTGAAGGGGCCGATCATGTGCCTCGTCGGTCCTCCGGGCGTTGGTAAAACCTCGTTGGGTAAATCGATTGCAAAGGCCACGGGGCGCGAGTTCATCCGCATCAGCCTTGGCGGTGTGCGCGATGAATCTGAAATCCGCGGCCACCGTCGGACCTATATCGGCTCTATGCCCGGTAAGATCATTCAGGCGCTGAAAAAGGCCAAGACCACGAACCCGCTGATCCTTCTCGATGAGATCGATAAGATGGGGCAGGATTTCCGTGGCGACCCGGCGTCGGCCATGCTTGAGGTGCTCGATCCAGAACAGAACTCGACCTTTGTGGACCACTACCTTGAGGTAGAATACGACCTGTCGAATGTGATGTTCCTGACCACGTCGAACAGCTATAACATGCCTGGTCCGCTTCTCGATCGGATGGAGATCATCCCGCTCTCTGGCTACACCGAAGATGAAAAACGTGAGATCGCGAAGCAGCATCTTTTGGCTAAGCAGATCAAGAACCACGGCCTCCACGCCAAAGAGTTCGAGATCACAGACGATGCGCTGACCGCGATCATCCAGACCTACACCCGCGAGGCTGGTGTGCGTAACCTCGAGCGCGAGATCGCAAAGGTTGCCCGCAAGGCCGTGACCAAGATCGTGAAAAAGGAAACCGATCGCGTTCAAGTGACGGCTGAGAACCTTGATGATTTCCTTGGCGTGCCGCGTCACCGCTTTGGCCTCGCTGAGAAAGAGGATCAGGTCGGTGTTGTGACAGGTTTGGCCTACACCTCGGTCGGTGGTGAGTTGTTGCAGATCGAAGCCCTTCGTTTGCCGGGTAAAGGTCGGATGAAAACCACGGGTAAGCTTGGCGATGTGATGAAGGAATCGATCGAGGCGGCATCGTCTTATGTGCGGTCGATCTCACCACAGCTCGGGGTGAAACCACCGCGTTTCGATAAGCTGGACATCCACGTCCACGTGCCCGATGGCGCAACGCCCAAGGATGGTCCGTCGGCTGGTCTGGCTATGGTCACTGCGATTGTGTCAGTTCTGACCCAGATCCCTGTCCGCAAGGACATCGCGATGACGGGTGAGGTGACACTGCGTGGCAATGCGACTGCGATTGGTGGGTTGAAAGAGAAACTCTTGGCGGCGCTGCGCGGTGGTATCAAAACCGTGCTGATCCCTGAAGAGAACGTCAAAGACCTGCCAGAGATTCCAGACAACGTGAAATCTGGACTGGAGATCATTCCAGTCACCCACGTGTCGGAGGTTCTAAAACATGCTTTGATCGCAGAGCCCGTGCCCGTCGAATGGGATGAGGAGGCGGAAGAAGAAGCCGCCGCCGCCCGCGCCCTCGCCAAAGGCGAAGATGGGGCAGGGGCCATCGCACATTAATGGAAAGGGGCGCCGCGAGGCGCCCTTTTTTATTGGAAAATCATATCATTTTAAGTGAATACCCCCTGCACAACCATCAGCGGAGTTGTTAGGGTGGAAACAATCAATCTATTTGAGGCAATTTATTATGGCGACCACCGCTAAAACCACCAAACGCAAACCCGCAGCCGTCCAAGAGGTACCTGAGGCAACGCAGGCGACCGAGAGCGAAACATCCTCTGTTGTGGTGAAGAAACCTGAATTCATCGACCGCGTCGTTGCGCGCTCTGGTCTCAAGAAAAAAGACGTCAAACCCGCGCTGGAAGCGATCCTTTCGCAATTGGGCGAGGAACTGACCGAGGACAAAGAATTGTCGCTGCCGCCTTTCGGCAAGATCATGGTAAACCGCACCAAAGACACCGCAAACGGCACCGTTGTTATCGCGAAAGTGAAACTGTCAAAGCCCGTTGTGAAGGTTGATGGAAATTCTTCGGAAACCCCTCTTGCGGATGAAGACGAGTAAGGGTAATCACGCCGCCACGGGTCGTTAGCTCAGTTGGTAGAGCGCTTCGTTTACACCGAAGATGTCGGGAGTTCGAGTCTCTCACGACCCACCAGAATACAAGGCGCATCCCACGGGTTGCGCCTTTTGTTTTTTGGTGGATAAGTCACGCCATGACCCTGCCTGAGCTTTACATCATCCGCCATGGTGAAACCGAATGGAACCGCGCTGCGCGTATGCAGGGCGGGCTGGATTCGGCGCTGACAGAGTTGGGCCGTGCGCAGGCGGATCAGGTTGCTGCCACGCTTGCGGGCGTTATCCATCCTGACACCCATGATTTATGGAGCAGTCCGCAGGGTCGCGCCTTGGCCACGGCTGAACCGATATCAAAGGCAACGGGTTGTCCCGTGGTCCCTGTCGATGGTTTGCGTGAAATCCACATGGGCGACTGGGTTGGATTGTCGCGATCAGAGATCGACGCGAAATGGCCAGCGCCGTCGCCAGATGAACATTTCATCGAATTTTACCGTCGCGCGCCCAATGCGGAGACCTTTCCAGCACTATGGGAGCGTGTTGGTCAGGTATTGGACCACATCCGTCGCCCGACGGTGATTATCACCCACGGTTTTACCTCGCGCTTCTTGCGGACGCGGGCGTTGGGGCTGAGCCTTGACGATATTGGCCAGGTCGACGGCGGTCAGGGCGTTATTTTTCGGATAAAAAACGGCCAACACGAGATTTTTGAAAAATAGATGACATTGGGGTCTTGCCCCTTTGATAATCTGCGGCTACTTACGCCGCCACGGGTCGTTAGCTCAGTTGGTAGAGCGCTTCGTTTACACCGAAGATGTCGGGAGTTCGAGTCTCTCACGACCCACCATTTCCCTCACATTCATAACCGCTTATAGCCTGTGAATTCGTGTGCGTTCCGCATTGACGCGTCTGGCACAGGATTGTAGCAAGCGAACGGGGGCCTGTAGCTCAATGGTTAGAGCAGAGCGCTCATAACGCTTTGGTTGCGGGTTCAAATCCTGCCGGGCCTACCAATTTTTCCCCATTTGTTGATAAACTATAAGCTTGCTCGCTTTTTTGCCTATTTTAGGCGATTTGGGGCGGGGGTTTGGGTTTATCTATATGATTTTGCTTATCTATCTGGACCCTGAGGTGAGCAATTATTTAGTCTGTTTATCGACCATATCATCACGGAATCTATCTACGTCTGACTTCTGAACGACCAAGCCGTTGAACCCTTCGGTCATACGGCCAACCTTCAGGTCACCGTTCAGGATCAAATCAATCAGGAAAGTGAGTGGTTTCTTTATCCGATTGCTTGATTGCAATAGGCGCTCCCATCCTTGGGCGTCCTGCAAAGGGATCGCATTTTTCTGCAGTGATGCCAGGAATTCGGCAGCTTCTTTGACGCTCCACTTCTTCCGAATTTTTTCATCAGATGTGCGCGGTACGATGTGCCCCTCAAGGATCAATTTTTCAACTTCGGCTTTCGTGGCATGGAGCGTCTTGATCACATCTCCGATGGTCACAAGGCTGGCGGCCTCTTCAATGATGTGTATGTATTCCTTCGCGTCGAAGGTTTTTCTATTGAATGGACGCTTATCGTCGTGCTGCAGCGCGCCTGCATTAATGAGGTATGCTTCCATAAGTTGAGGTTTTGTTCCGACTTTACCTGCGGCTGATGTGACGGAGTGCAGGATCCGCTCCTGAAGTGGTTCCCCAAGGACGATCTCACCGTCATCGAAATCCCAAATTTTCAAAAGCACATCTCGGAAAATTCTCTGGTAAGTGGAGAATGCGGGGTTCGTGCAGTAAAGTTCGTTAAAAGAGTGGTAAAGCTTGCCATAAGTCGCACTCTTATCCCGTAAGCCAGAATGAGTGGCCTCGGAAAGCTCAATGAGTATCGCTTCGATTGCGGCTTCTCCCTTGCGCATAATTGCGAAGGCCGTGTTGTATGCGGTCGAACTATTGGGCGTCTTTGTCTTTAGGGTCTGACCTCTAAGCTTTTCCACCTCAGCTCCAAGCAATTTACCGAATGTAAGCGAGGCATGGAGAGGTTGGCTGGCCAGCCATGTGTCGTCGGCACCTGTGTCTTACTTTGTGTCGAGCCAGAGATCGAATTCAGTAATCTCGCAAATGTCCTGATCGAAAGCCCCCGATAATATCTTTGGTGCAATCTCGTTGATCCGCGCTTGATAATCGTATCGTTTCAATACGGCGCCGGCCTCCCAAAGAACCACGAGGGGGTGAGAATGACGTATGCAGGCTGTGACGCTTCGTAGTTGCCAGTGGCCTCGCATCGCCATGTTCTCTGCAGGTGTCCCCTTCTTACCCTCATGGTCTTCTCTAAGACAAATGGGGCAGCCTCGAACAGGTGGGCTTCGAAGCGTTCTAGAACCGTGATCCTCACCTCTAAATCTCTGTTTTACCTCTCCAATGCTCATGCCAGTCCAAGACTTCATTTCTTCAAATTGAGCGTCGGATAGACCGCCCCAATATGCGAGCTCTGCAAGGGCAGTGTCGTCATCTTGAGACAGTTTCCGAAGGCTGGTCCCCATATGAAGTGCGAACTTTCGGGTTGTCGTTTTGCGCATCGCAGCCAGGCGAGAGATGAACGAGGGGATGGTTTCGCGATGCACTGGCGTGGGGCGCAGGGGGAATTTCTGGGTCATGAGAAAGATCATAAATATGAAAGTGAATTACGACCTTTCCTGTTGGGGGCAGAAAAGTCTAGCGGGTCCGCCAAAGGTGTAGGAACTTTCGGCCCTATCCGGACGTTCGTGTTGCTCGCAGCGAACGTCCGTTTTCCGCCGATGCTGTTGAAAAAGTCTTTGTTGCAGCGCGGCAAGTCCTTTGATTCACTCGAATATGAGGGGATTGGAGGATTTCGTCATGATGGGCACCCAAACGGCAC
>NZ_JBWKMA010000021.1:0-2076 GCF_056431045.1 Aestuarium zhoushanense | reverse complement strand
GTACTGCCCGATGATCCGAGATAGATCCAGTTGGTTTGGCGGCAGGATCTCGACGATCTTATCGAAGCGACCTGCTCGGAGGATCGCTGGATCAATACTCTCGATGCTGTTCGTCGCCGCCAGGACCACAACGCCTTCATATTCAACGACACCGTCGAGCCGCTCGAGAAACCCAGTTATGGCTTTAGTGTCGTAAGAGTCATTGTGAGATCCTGGACCGCCCCCGTTTCGACTGAAGAAAGCATCGAGTTCATCGATGAAGAGGATGCAAGGCGCATTACTTTGCGCAGATTTAAAGCTGCGCTCCATCGCGCTCAGGAATTCAGAGAGCGAACCACACTTCTGCCATTCGTTATAGCTCGCTATCTCCAACTTGATATTTCCTGATCGCGCCATCGCACGTGCGAGTTCAGTTTTCCCAGTCCCCGGTGCGCCCACCAACAGAAGCCCGCGCGGCACATCTGACCACGCGAGACGGCCCTCTTTCCAATCCGTCATCGCCTCGATCAGGTCTTCGGCATAGTCTTTCGCCCGCCCTAACCCTGCCAGTTCAGTCAGGGTCGGCCCCTTGGATTGCGGCCTCACTACAAGATCAGCATCTCGCTTAAGCGCTTTCGAGCGGAGATAGGCAACCGCATCCCCAAACCGTGTGAGACGGAGTGCGATCAAGAGATCGAGATCAGATACCTCGCGCAATGATGCCTCTTTCGCCAAATCCACACTCTGGTAGGCAAAAACCTCATCTGCCGTGTCTGGATGAAACAGCTCAAAGAGACATTGAAAGACACTCCAATCCCGCTGCAGATCAAGGCTCTGCCAAATCCCATCAGGATACAAAGACAGATCCAAGGCATTCGTATGGTCAACGAACAGGGTCGGCCGCGTCTTTTGTAGCGCCTCTAAAACCAGATCGTCATTTTCCGAGCGGTATTTGGACATGAGCCGCCGGCTGTCAATAACGCGAAGTCCGACGTTACGCGTTGCATAATTTGCGAACCCGATCTTTTGATCTGACAGCATGATCATCGCGGCCGCTTCTTGCAGCGCCGAGGCATCAAGGTCAGTCGCAATCACAGTCAAAGCTCCTTCAGCGAAAAGGTTCACGGCAGGCGTCTCGGCGATCATTTTGGCCAATGAAAACAGTGCCCGAAGTTCAGCGAACCCTAGAATAGCGTGGTTCATCGCGAGACGCAGGGCCTCGGACAATTGCACCGAGGCGGGGTCCGCTTGAATGTCTTTCAACATGGTGGCAACTTGAACGTCGAAGAGCTTCTGCCGGTGCACTTCGGCTCTCAGGTAAAGCGCCAAGGCTGCTCGAGTAGCGTCAGCCCACTTCGGTCGGTTTTTTTGGTCAGTCATCTTAAGCTCCAAGCGCAGGTCTTCGTTCGCAGAAGTGCTGCGGTATTGAGGGTCAAAAAGTTGGGGTGCTCTCGACCATATGCGGCAAGAACATAAAGTGAACATATCTAACGAGAAGGAAGAGGCCGCAAGAGGCAAAATCTCCCAATTACTAACAAAAACAACGACTTAGAATTTTCGCACGATTTTCAAGGAAACCGTCCGAACCGAGGGGCTGAGGGTTTTTCAATGAAAACAGGGGGGCACCCGGTCTCCCTCCCCGAAGGAGAGGTCCAATTTCGCAGACCGCGTGATCTACTCTTTTTGTCGATGAAGTCGGTGCTGAAGCGCGATCAGTGCCGAGGAGCCGACCACTTCATCGAATTTTCGCACTATTTTTGGAAGTGGAGCCGATGAGCAGATTCGCCACTGGATCGCTGTGTCCGACTGGTCAGCGGCTGGTTTTTAGGTACCAGGATCGGATTTTCGCAGATTTGAGCATCAGCTGCGACACACCCTCTCCTCTAAGATTGAGACATCAGCTTCGAGGCAGCGGATTTTCGCATAATTCCTACGCCGCGTGGTGCTTGGAGCGGTGATTTTGCGCTGTTTTGGGCGGATTTTGTTGAAAAAGTCGGCCTGAGAACGCGTTTTGAGCTGCGCTTAGACTTGTGTCTCGACGCTTGGTTCGGACAATCGTCCGTCGCGCCGCCTCGCGGCGACTATCTGGCCACTTAG
>NZ_JBWKMA010000020.1:0-717 GCF_056431045.1 Aestuarium zhoushanense | reverse complement strand
TATTGATGTTGATTTCGTCAGGCTCGATGGTGAGGGAGGTATTTGCTCGACCCAAACTAGACCTCACATTCTACGGGCTGAAGAGCTTCATCATCAACGCGCCTACGCGCTTGCAGGCTATTTTGCCGAAAAGCTGATTTTTGGGGATGTGGCGATCGGTTCCGGCGGATCAGAGAAGAGTGATCTCGCGAAAGCGACGACGCTTGCGGCCCAACAGATCACAAGCTTCGGCCTCGGTGAGATAGGGCCAATATGGCTCGGATCAAGCAGATCCGATGCTCTGGTCTCTGATGCGATCAATTGTCATCTGCCAGAGCTGTCGGACCTGATGCAGCAGTCACAGGCCCTCGCGCTCGATATCTTACGCCCGCATGAAGGTCTTCTACGAGCCATGGCCAAAGCGCTCTGCGAAAGCGCCATACTCTCTGGCGATGAGCTTTCAGCTTTCTTGTCTCAAGTTTCACCTGCGTTCGAAGTGGAGGAGGGCCTATGAGCAAAGATGTTCGTGTTCATCCTGTGACGGGTGACAAACTCACACGTGAGGAGCGCCCATGGACAATCTGGATCAAAGGGCAGAAACATCAGTGCCTAGTTCCCGGCTGGTATCCCGAAGGAAATGCCCTCTCGATCCACGAGAGTGAAGATTTCCTCGCGATCGAAAGGTTCATTGAAGAGATAAAGGCCTTTGAGGCGGATGACTCAGGTGAGGGCGATGAC
>NZ_JBWKMA010000019.1:0-515 GCF_056431045.1 Aestuarium zhoushanense | reverse complement strand
GCAAAATAGCCTGCAAGCGCGTAGGCGCGTTGATGATGAAGCTCTTCAGCCCGTAGAATGTGAGGTCTAGTTTGGGTCGAGCAAATACCTCCCTCACCATCGAGCCTGACGAAATCAACATCAATATAAGGTAGAGCGGTGGCAACAATCGCGTGACCACACTCGTGAACCGCAATCCGATACCAGTCTTTGGGCGACAATGCTGGCATGCTTTGATTGAGAGCCTTGAGATAATCCTCTGTTGTGAAGTCTGACGCATCCCCTCGTCGCTGACGCTTGAGGACAGCCATTTTTGCCTGCTTCACCGCAGCGCGCACCTCAGCACCGGTCTTACCAAGAGACATGAGCGCACATCGATCAAGGTCGACCGCACCAGCTAGGTCCCCGAGGTACTGCCCGATGATCCGAGATAGATCCAGTTGGTTTGGCGGCAGGATCTCGACGATCTTATCGAAGCGACCTGCTCGGAGGATCGCTGGATCAATACTCTCGATGCTGTTCGTCGCCGCCAGGAC
>NZ_JBWKMA010000018.1:0-717 GCF_056431045.1 Aestuarium zhoushanense | reverse complement strand
TATTGATGTTGATTTCGTCAGGCTCGATGGTGAGGGAGGTATTTGCTCGACCCAAACTAGACCTCACATTCTACGGGCTGAAGAGCTTCATCATCAACGCGCCTACGCGCTTGCAGGCTATTTTGCAGAAAAGCTGATTTTTGGGGATGTGGCGATCGGTTCCGGCGGATCAGAGAAGAGCGATCTCGCGAAAGCGACGACGCTTGCGGCCCAACAGATCACAAGCTTCGGCCTCGGTGACATTGGGCCAATATGGCTCTGGTCAAGCAGATCCGACACTCTGGTCTCTGATGCGATCAATTGTCACCTGCCAGAGCTGTCGGAATTGATCGAGCAGTCACAGGCTCTCGCGCTCGATATCTTACGCCCGCATGAAGGTCTGTTGCGAGCCATGGCCACTGCACTGTGCGAAAGCGCCATACTCTCTGGCGATGCGCTGTCAGCCTTCTTGTTTCAAGTTTCACCTGCGTTCGAAGTGGAGGAGGGCCTATGAGCAAAGATGTTCGTGTTCATCCTGTGACGGGTGACAAACTCACACGTGAGGAGCGCCCATGGACAATCTGGATCAAAGGGCAGAAACATCAGTGCCTTGTTCCCGGCTGGTATCCCGAAGGAAATGCCCTCTCGATCCACGAGAGTGAAGATTTCCTCGCGATCGAAAGGTTCATTGAAGAGATAAAGGCCTTTGAGGCGGATGACTCAGGTGAGGGCGATGAC
>NZ_JBWKMA010000017.1:0-1449 GCF_056431045.1 Aestuarium zhoushanense | reverse complement strand
AAACGGACAATCCAACAACGCCGCTTGCAACATCAAAAACAAGCCGCATAATCAATCACACAAACGAACCAGAGCCTCCAAAGCTCAAACCGCTATATTATCCCATTTTATATGACGACGGACACGTCAGGGCAATGTTGTTGCCAATGTTTACGCCAGTTTCGTCGTCACTTGGGGACGTTAAGGCCAGTAAAGGGTTCATTGTATCCGCGACCACGGTAAAAGTCGCGTCGGTAACAGCGCCGGCAACGTCTGAGGTGTCTTCAACCGAAGCACCGTTGATCGCTACATAGACTTGCTGCGAAGGGCTTAAATTGCTGGTTGGGTCGATTGTAATGACATTGCCTGCAATCGTTGCATCAAACGCAATGTCAGCACCACTAGAGTTCGTCTCCTTAAGTGTGATCAGCGCGTCAATGTTGGTATTGTTCAGCGCAGTGTCATTGAGAAGCCGGATGGCCTCGCTGGCTGTGATTGTGATATTGCTGTTTGCTGCAACGCCAGTGGACGAGTCCGCAGGATCAAACGTGAAGCCGGGCGGAAAGGAACTTACCGCGCCATAATCACTTGAAACAGAAATATTATCTACTTCGAAGTACCGGCCTGAGAAAACAACTTTTGTTATCCTCAGATCAGCATCGTCCAGCTGCAAGTTTACATAAGCGTAAAAGCTGGTGTTATCTTGATTGTAAAAGCTGGGCGTGGGATTTCCCCTGTGACCAATTGGTGTATCTGATTTAGTTGCGTCAATAATTAGGGAAGACAGGTCTGAAACTGTGAACGTTGCAAGCAGTGCTTCGGTCCCAGTTCCGTTCAGACTCCCAAACACCTCAACGGTGTCGTCGTCGCCCCCACCGCTAATACCACCAGCATTCCACCAGAACCCAACATAACCGGCTGGATTTGCCAAGTTCACCGCAAAATCTGAATTGTTGGTGAACAAATAGTCACCACCCTCGTCACCGCCGTTAACATTTTGGTTTTTCATGACGACTGAGTTCGCGGCGTCCACTGTACCTATCCCAGATGGCAAAGAATACCCGCTACTGTTTATACTGGTAGTACCTGCTAAATTGTCAAAGCCTTCGGTTGTAACGTTTGACGCTTGGCTTGTTGTTACAAGTGGCGCCTCGACAGATATCAAAACGCTATTCGCGAGCGCCACCTGGCCGCTCAGAAAAATAACCGACGCGGCAAGTGCAGTGCATGAAAAGCGCATTTTTCGAAGGGGGGCCAAAATGTTGCCGGCTAGTGAGCGGATTGTTCGCGGATTGCAACATTTCGACATTTAAAGACCTCAGCACAAATATTGATGACCGCCGGTGTCAACGGCGGAGTAAAATTCGGCCATTGGGGCGGAGCAAAAGTCGGCCAGTTTGGCGCGAGCGCCTTGGAGCGTGCGGCCCTCATATAGCAAGCCCGGTCCAAGGCGCATTGGTCGTCAGGCCA
>NZ_JBWKMA010000016.1:0-1590 GCF_056431045.1 Aestuarium zhoushanense | reverse complement strand
ATGCTGTTGAAAAAGTCTTTGTTGCAGCGCGGCAAGTCCTTTGATTCACTCGAATATGAGGGGATTGGAGGATTTCGTCATGATGGGCACCCAAACGGCACCGGCGCAGCTGTTCTATGACTTCGATCTGGAGCGTCATGTTCCTTCCGGTCATATGCTTCGTGAGATCGACAGGTTCCTCGACGTGGATGGAATGCGGGAGGCTCTTCGCCCCTTCTACAGCCACCTTGGGCGTCCCTCGATCGATCCGGAACTGATCATCCGCATGTTGGTCATCGGTTACGTTATGGGCATCCGATCGGAACGTCGCCTCTGCGACGAGGTCCATCTGAACCTCGCCTATCGGTGGTTCTGTCGGCTGGGTCTGGAGGGGAAGGTCCCGGATCATTCTACGTTCTCTCGGTATCGCCATGGCAAGTTTCGCGAAAGCAACCTGCTGCGACAGGTGTTCGAGGCCACGGTCGAGCGGTGCCTGAGGGAAGATCTAGTCTCGGGTGAGGGCTTTGCAGTGGATGCCAGCCTGATCTCTGCTGATGCCAATAAGGCTCGGTCAATCGCAGCTGAGGACTGGAGCCCTGAGGTCGCACGCGAGGCTGGCAACCGGGCTGCCCGGGAATATCTGGACACGCTGGATGATGCCGCATTCGGCGCCGCGTCACCGACCCAGCCGAAGTTTGTGGCCAAGTCCGACCCGGCGGCGCAATGGACCCGCGCCGAGGAAAGTCGCCCCTATTTTGCTTACGCCACCAACTACCTGATCGACACCAAAAGCTCGGTAATCATGGATGTTGAGGCGACGCGAGCCATTCGCCAGGCCGAAGTCGGGGCGTCGCGCACGATGCTCGACAGAACCGAAAAACGGTTCGGGATCAGACCGGATTGGCTGGCGGCTGACACTGCCTATGGCAACGCCGAGAACCTCGGATGGCTGGTTGAGCAGCGCAGCATCATCCCCTTCATTCCTGTCATCGACAAATCAGAGCGGACCGATGGCACCTGGTCCAGGTCCGACTTCGAATGGGACGAGGCGAATGATCAATACATCTGCCCCGAGGGTCAGGCCCTCAAGCAATATCGCCGGAACTACTCCGATCCGAACCGTGGTCAGGACACCGGCGGACGGAAGAAATATCGCGCCTTGAAGGCGACATGTCAGACCTGTCCATCCAAGGACATCTGCTGCCCGAAAGCGGAGGCCCGATACGTCACCCGTGAACCCCACGAGGAAGCACGCGAGTTCGCCCGCGAATGCCGTAAAACCAAAGCCTATAAAATCTCACGGGATAAAAGGAAGAAGGTGGAAATGCTTTTTGCTCACCTAAAGCGCATCCTGAACCTCACGCGGCTCAGGCTTAGGGGACCAAACGGCGCAAAGGACGAATTCCTCCTCGCCGCCATCGCCCAGAATCTCCGAAAGCTCGCAAAGCTGCGGCCTCAGTCCGCCAATTCGGAGGCCGCAGCATGATCTAAGTGGCCAGATAGTCGCCGCGAGGCGGCGCGACGGACGATTGTCCGAACCAAGCGTCGAGACACAAGTCTAAGCGCAGCTCAAAACGCGTTCTCAGGCCGACTTTTTCAACAAAATCCGCC
>NZ_JBWKMA010000015.1:234612-338098 GCF_056431045.1 Aestuarium zhoushanense | reverse complement strand
CAGCCCGGTAGCTCGTCAGGCTCATAACCTGAAGGTCGTAGGTTCAAATCCTACCCCCGCAACCAAAACTAATTCATTTACAATATCAGTACCTTGTAGACCCCAAAAAGGGGCTGTCGGCGTTTGCCCCATCGAAAGCTTCAGTACCGCGGCGAGGCCGCCTTTGAGGAACACAGATAGCTTACCAGTCTCTTGATTTGGTGTCAGAGTGATCCGATCAACAAGAGAACGGAGCACTTCTTTGGCTTCTAGGGCATCTCCTGAATGGCCGAGTTGAGCAATGAGCGTCTTAACTCTTAATTTGAAGGTCGCTGCCATCTTTGGATAAAACCGAATGGGATCAGGGGCAGGGGTGGCGCTGAGTCTACGCTCTAATTCTTTGCGTCGGTCGTCTAGGCCGATCATTCGGTCTTTGATCTGCTCAGCTGGCACCCCAGCGATAATCGCCTCTACAAGTTTGGCATGATCACGAATGACTGTAGCCAGTTCTTTCTCGAGGGTGGATCGATTTTGGGAGGCTTCTTCGCGGATGCGGTTGCGTTCGCGCGTATAGTCTTCACACAGCTGTGCTAGGGCTTCTTCGCTGACGAGGTTCTCCTCCAATGCGGAGAGAATGAGCGTCTCTAGGGCGGATTGGCTGATCGTGAGGCGGTTGGTGCAGAGCGCGGGACCCTTATTGCGGGCAGTTGAACAGCCAAACTGCGTTTGGCTTACCTTTGAGAACCCACCACCACAGCATCCACATGTCATTAGTCCTGAGAACAGGGTCTTAGGCCGACGGCGGTCCCAAACGGGGACGTCAGTATCCTTGGTCTTCAGGGCGCCTTGGCGAGATCGGGCAGCGTTCCAAAGATCGTCATCTAGAATGCGAAGATTTGGGACATCGGTGATCGTCCACTCAGACTCTGGATTTAGGCGCGATACTCGTTTGCCTGTGTC
Organism: Aestuarium zhoushanense; assembly: GCF_056431045.1. Lineage (NCBI taxonomy): Bacteria > Pseudomonadati > Pseudomonadota > Alphaproteobacteria > Rhodobacterales > Paracoccaceae > Aestuarium > Aestuarium zhoushanense. The sequence continues at coordinate 337,159 of NZ_JBWKMA010000015.1, read as the reverse complement.
CGGATCTTTTACATAGGTGAGGCGGTTCCAGATTTGGCGTCCGATATAGAGTTCATTATTGAGGATGCCTGTTCCACGCTCTCGGTTTCCGTGGATCGTTGATTGTCCCCATACGCGGCCCGTTGGACCAGGGACGCGTTCTTTGTTGAGGTCCTCCGCGATCTTACGGGGCGAAATACCTGCAGCGTAGTCTTTGAAAATGCGACGCACGATGGCCGCCTGTATTGGGTTGATCTTACGATCCCCTCGGATTGGTTCGCCTATCTCATCATATTTGATGATGTTGTCGTAGCCGTAGGTCTTCCCGCCGGTGTTTTTACCCGCCATGGCGCGTCCTTTGAGGCCGCGTCGCGTCTTTGCTGCAAGGTCTTTGAGGAACAACGCGTTCATGGTGCCCTTAAAGCCGATCTGCATCTCAGAGATGGCCCCTTCCGAGGTGGTCTCGATCATGCATCCCAGAAATTGGAACCGTTGATAGAGTGAGGCGATATCGGCCTGATTGCGGGATAGGCGGTCGAGCGCTTCGGAAATGACCAGGTTGAACATCCCATTTTGTGCATCCCGGATAAGGGATTGGATGCCTGGGCGCATGAGGCTCGCACCAGAGGTCGCGCGATCACTGTAGGTGCCGACGATCTCAATCCCTTGACGGTGGGCATACTCACGGCACAGTCGGATCTGATCCTCAATCGAGGCATCGCGTTGAAGGTCGCTGGAATAGCGGGCGTAGATAACAGCGCGGGGAGGGATATTCATCTCAAACTTCCTTCTGAAAACTCAGCGCTCTTCCTCAGCGTGGTCCTGTCGGGCCAGCTCGAGGGCGAGTGCTGTAATCAATCTACGGAAGTTGCTCTGAGCATCCTTTACTTGCGTGGAAGTTGCAAGCCCCGAACGAGGGGAAACCTGCGTCCCCCTCTCGTTCATTGTATGCCTGCCTGCTTCTGCCACGTTCAATTTACCTGATGCCTTTGCTCGATAGGCCTAAGGTAAAGGGTGCGCAGATGGCCGCGGAAGCCCTTCCAACATTGCTCCCTTCTCAGAATTGTGGATTGCTCCCCCTAAAATCCGGAAAACTCTTTGCGAACCACGAGAGTTCCTAACGCGTTGATTTTGCTTGGATGATGAAAGCGCCGGCACGGCGAAATGCGCTATGCCTACTTTGATCCCGAGAGCATCCACGCGTCGCATTTGAATTCGCCGCATGAACTGTTTCCAAGACAATTTCGGCCCAAAGCGGACATGAGGAGTATGCCTTCCGCAAATTCAGCCAAACACCTAAGCGGTCATTAGTTGCATCTCGCAGTATGGTTTTGACAGAAGACGGAGAAAATACGCATTTCGTTATATCTCTCGCAGGGCTCTTTCGTGGGTCAAGCCACCTTCGCCCGCCTCAATAGTAGAGGATCCTTTTGGACATCAGCTCTGCCCTTTAGGGCGCTGAAGGAAAGCCAATCAGGCAAGCCTCATGGGCATCAAAAGCCGACACCCAAATCAGGTTCGGTGCCGTCCTTCCGAAATACAAGCGGCTTCAAACCTCCAGAACCTGGCGAAGCGCTGCCCGCATCGGTCGCGAGAACTCGATACAAGAGAAAGGCCCGAACTCTGTCGGGCCATTTCAAAATCATATAAAAGCGATCGCTTGCCATCGACTTGGCGGTAACTTGGCAAAAACCGCCAGTATCACCACGCAGCCCCAGCCGATCACCAACCCGCCCAGCCAGACAACCGATCCCGAAGGGGCGATCACTGCGCATAGTCCGGCGGCTCCGATCACGATGCGGCTCGCCATCGATAATGGCCGCATGCACCACCCGCCAAAAGCCACTGCCCACAAGGCCGTCGCAACCAGCAACCCAAAGGCAGACAGCGCGATTGCGGCGTATGTTCCCTGCCACAGGATACCTGTGTCGAACACGAACCCGAAGGGCACGAAGAACGCCACGAGGCTCAGACCAAAGGCCGACAGGCTGGTCTTGACCGTCGAGGCCTGCCCGACTGCCGCAGCCGCAAACGAAGCCAGCGCGACCGGCGGCGTCACCATCGACAGCACGCAGTAGTAGAAGATGAAGAAATGCGCTGCCAAGGGTGTCACGCCCAGATCCTGAATGGCGGGAACGAACAGTACCGCGCCGATGATATAGGCCGCGACCGTCGGCAGGCCCATCCCCATCACGATACACCCGACCATAGCCAGAGTGAGCGAGGCATAGATCGACCCTTCAGACAGGCTTACCAAAGATGTCGCGAACTTCAGTGCAAGATTGGACTGCACCGCCACTGCGATGACCAACCCGATGGCAGCAATCGGGATTGCCACGTCGGCCGCCTGACGCGGTGCCTCGCGGAAGGCTTCGGCAAATTGCGCCCGCCCGATCCACGTGTTGCGGCGTAGGAACGGCACGCCGAGCGACACGACCGATGCGATCACGGCGGCGTAGCTGGCGGAATAGCCGCTGACCAGAAGCCCGATCAACAACACCGGCGGGAGGATCAGATGCAGGCGCGGCAGGATTGGAGCAGTGTCGTTGATCTCTTCCTCGGTCAGGGCGCGAATACCTTCGCGCCGCGAAGACAGGTCAACCACCATCAACAGCGCGATGTAGAACGCCAGCGCGGGGATCAGACCGGCAAGCGCCAACTTGGCGTAAGGCATGCCCAGCATTTCCGCCATGATGAAAGCGGCGACACCCATCACCGGCGGCATCAGCTGTCCGCCGGTCGAGGCAATTGCCTCGATCCCTGCGGCACGGTGGTCGGGAATGCCGGTGCGCTTCATCAGCGGGATGGTAAAGACGCCGGTCGATACTACGTTCGCCACTGCGGACCCCGAAATGGACCCCATCAGCGACGACCCGATAATGGCCGCCTTTGCCGTTCCACCTGTCGCCCGTCCCGCCAGACGGATGGCGAGGTCGATAAACAACTGCCCGCCGCCGACCGCGCCGTAGAACGCGCCGAACAGGATAAAGTAGAAGATGAAACCGACCGAGGTCGAGGTGGTGATCCCCAACACGCCCGCTGTGGACATGGTGCTGATCTCGATCGCGGCAGGCAGGCCGAAACCGCGAAACCCGATCCAGCCAGGTAACAGATTGCCCCAGAACGCATAGGCGATAAATACCACCAACACATAAACAAGGATCATCCCGACCGCGCGACGCGCACCTTCGAGCAGCAGCGCGACCAGCGCGATGCCAGCAAGGATATCCCGCCCCAGAACAGGATCGACGTTTTCCATGCGAGATGTCAGACGGTCGAAATCCACCAGATAATAGGCCGTCACCGCAACCGAGGCAGCGATCAGCATCAGATCGATCGCTACCCGCGCCGCACGCGGCAGTGGACCACCTAGCGGTTTGTAGAGGAACAGCAGGATCAGTGCCGCGCCCAGGTGGATTGGCCGTTCGAACAGGGGTTGTTGTGGGGCGTACAGGATCCAGGCCTGAAACGCGATAAAGACACAGCCGACGGCAAAGGCCGAATAGCGGGCTGCGTTATGTGGTTGTCCTGCGGACATGGACTCCTCCCCAGAGTTTGCAGATCAATGGGACCGGCGGCGCAAAGACGCCGCCGGAAATCTGTTCACTGGATCAGACCGGCTTCGCGGAAATACCGCTCGGCGCCGGGATGCAGAGGAATACCCGTGTTCGAGATGTCGGCAGCCACCGCCGGATCGAAACGGGCAAAAGCCGCGTGCGATGACTGGAGCACGGCTGCGTTCTCGATAATCGCCTTGGTGATCTGATAGGCCTTTTCCTCGTCCAGCGATGCACTCGCGATCAACACTGTACCAAGGTTCGCCCCTGTCGCTGCTGCCGTCTGGCCTTCGAACCACGGCCCGTATGTTCCGATCTCGAGCCCCAGGTCATTCGCATGGGCGGCAATCCCGTCCGGCAGATCAAGGAAAGTCACCGGTGTGGTCAGCGCGACCTCGGTGATCGTCGGATGGCCTTTAATCATCGTGTCGATATAGACGTCGGCCGCGCCGTTGCGGATCATATCCGCGATCTGGCCGGTATCGACCTGGATGATGTCACCGCCGTTGGCCTTGATCTCGTCGGCGCTGGTGCCTGCGGCGGCAAAGATCATGTCGGCAACAGGCACTGCTGACGATCCGACCGGCTTCATCAGAACGCGGATCGGCTGGTCCGACGACAGGATGTCGTCCAGATCGGTCGCACCGCGCGCGGTCAGGAAATCGTTGCGTGCGAGCACACCGACATAGACATCGTTCAGCCCGCCGACCAACGCGCGGATGTCCGGCGCGCTGCGGCCTTCATAGACATCGGCACCCTCATAGGCCCAGATGGCCGTCGCCACGTTCGATAGCGCGATCTCGGCATTGCCGCCCTGCACCACAAGCGGGTTTGCCACACCGCCGCCGCGCGCGATCACCTCGACGGAATTATCCCCCAGGATCGGCTCGATAATCTGCTCTAGCGTGGCCGCGAACACATACCACGACGATCCCTCGCGCATCGCACCGATCCGCACATCTTGCGCGACCGCGCCCCCCGCAGCCAGTGCGACCAGCGCCGACAAGGTAACCTTGTTGATGAATCCAAACATTCTCTCTCCTCCCTTGTTATGTATATGCCCCCGTAGGTCTGACGGGGGCAATCGATCATTCGGCTGCCAGCAGATCGGCATCGACACGTCCGATACCGGCGGCGTCGAAGGCGGCAAAGATTTCCTGCTCTGCGGCTGCACCCAGATCCTTGAGCGGCTCGCGGATCGTGGCGTGGTCCAGAACGCCACGCTTGACCAGACCCAGCTTCAGGGCAACCGTGCCCTCCATATGCGAGCCGCGGTGGTAGACCGCGCGGGTCACAGGCAGAAGCTGCTCGAAAATACGGCGGGCTTCGGGGTAGTCCTGCGCCTTGCCCGCCTTAATCAGGTCGATCAGCAGTTCCGGCGCGATGTTGCCGTAACCGACCAGCAGACCGTCCACGTCGAACATGGTCGGCAGCAGCCATTCGTCATGACACGACAACACCTGAAGGTCCGGCTGCGCATTCTTCAGCGCGGGGATCTCGACGTACCAGCGCTTCATGTTGCGCACGCCGTTCTTGGTCGCGACGCAACCTTCCTGCGCGGCGATGTCCAGCTGGGTATCCAGATCGTAAGACGCCTTGGTCGCATCGGGGTACTGGAACAGGATGGTCTGTAGGCCGCCCTCTTCGTAGATCGCCTTATAGCGGTCCTGCGGAGCGCCCTTCTGGAACCCGAACCGCAGCCAGCCGTGGTTCGGATAGACCAGCGCACCGGTCGCACCGGCATCGAACGACCGCTTGGCCTCTTCGGCGGCAACCTTGGTGCCTTCACCGGTGATGCCCGCGATGATCGGCACATCCACGGCATCCTTGTAGGCGCGGATCAACTCCAGACGTTCGTCGGTCGTCAGGAACGTACCCTCGCCGGCGTGACCAAGGATCACCAGCGATTTGACGTCGGCAAACGAGGTCAGCCACTTGGCCAGACGTACGTTAGCGTCGATGTCCAGCGACCCGTCTTTCTTGAAAACGGTTACGGGGGCGGGGTTCAGACCGCGCAGGTCCATCGGGTTCATGTTCAATTCTCCTCCATTTGGGAACGGTTGTGGGAACGTTCCCAAAAATGCATTGCGAAAGTGTTCTGTCAAGTGCTAGAAATCTGATAACGATAACGACGAGCATTGACCGAGGGCCGCGATGACTACCGAAGACAAGACAAAAGGCACCGCAGCACGGGTCACGATCCTTGATGTGGCCAAGGCCGCAGGTGTGTCAAAGTCCAGTGTTTCCAGGTTTTTGGACGAACGCCTGCCAAAGTCCGACAGCGATACCGCGCGCAATGTCCGCCGTATCGCGGCCGAACTTGGCTATGTGCGCGATATGTCTGCCGCCAGTCTGCGACGCGGTAAGACCGGCATGATCGGCGTGATCGTCCCGCGTCTGACCGACACGGTGATGGCGATGCTCTATGAAGCCTTGCAAAAAGCCGCCGCCCGCAAGAGTCTGTTCGCTATCGTCGCGACCACCGACGACACGCCCGACGCCATGCGCAATGCGGCCGAGACCCTGCTCAAACGCGGGGTGGACGGTCTGGTGCTTTCGACCGCGCGACTGGATGACCGTTTCACCACCGATCTGACGGAACGTGATGTGCCCTATGTGCTGGCCCTGCGGACCGACGGGCACAGCAAATCGTCGATCGGGGATGACGAACTTGGCGGCTACCTTGCCACGCGCCATCTTCTGGATCTGGGCCACCGACGCATCGGCCTGATCGGCGGCCCGTCCTATGCCTCGAGCGCAGCAGGCCGACTGGCAGGATACCACAAAGCCATGACCGAAGCAGGCATCCCCATCGCCGACCGCCTGACCATCGAGGCCGCCTTTAGCATGGAATCCGGAGCCGTCGCGGCTCGCCAGCTGATCGACATGGCACCCGACCTGACCGCCATTTTTGCTGTGAACGACAACACTGCCATTGGTGCCTTGTCCGAACTCCAGACCATCGGCAAACGCGTTCCCGAAGATATCTCCGTCGTGGGCTACAACGATATCCCGCTGACCGCTTTACTGCCCACGCCGCTGACGACTGTCCACGTTCCCTTCGAACAAATAGCGACCGAAGCAATCGAACTTTTGCTTGATGACGAAAGCGCCGGCACGGCAAAATGCGCTATGCCTACTTTGATCCCGAGAGCATCCACGCGTCGCATTTGAATTCGCCGCATGAACTGTTTCTAAGACATTTTCGGCCCATTGCTGCCGTCGGCCCTGTCTTCAAAATGCTGCAACTGCAGCTCACAATGCGGACATTCAACGCAGACATTGAGCCAAAGGTTGCACACCGCAACATACCGCCGTACTTTCGAATGCATAGTACTTTCCGTCCGATAGAGAGGAGAGCGGTGTCTTGATTACTGAGGCCGTACTGGACCAAGCGCGCAATGACCTCGAGCTTCGAGCTGCTGCCCTAAATGGCATGCAGTTTGAAGATGTAGTTCGGCTAAATTTCTCTTTCGAGGAAATTAGAACCGGATTTGGACCTGATGCTATCAGCGCTCGGATTAGACCATTGCTCGGCAAAGGGATCAACTCTGCTGCCATCTACCGGATCACCGTGAATAACCAAGCCGGTGCAAGCAGGTTGCGAAACGCTTTTGTGGGCTACGAACCACAAGACGGGCACGTTCTTACGCGAAACAACAATGTTGCCAATAGCACTGCTGTCTATGTCGGAAGTTCCCGGAAAATTGGGCAGAGGCTTCAGCAACATTTGCACACCTGTGCCAGAGGCACCTATGCTCTAAAAATGCATCTATGGTGTCCAGATGCAGATAATCGCGTGAGCGTGGAAGTCTTTGCCGTTCGTGGAGCCGTCGAAGCATCACTAATCCAAGATATTGAGGATGCCCTTTGGAGAAGTTCGCGGCCAATGTTTGGGAGATTGGGTCCTAAGTAGCAACGGCCCAGAGCTGGCATTCGCCGGGACGGTGATCGCCGTAGTGCATTTTCCCCAGTGCAGTCATTCGAGGCATTGTGCGGCATGGCTTTGCACATGGGAGTAAGTTCCCGATCCTGAACAGCTGTTCAGGACAATCCTGACATAGGCAGAAGGACGATCAGCCGTCCCAATGACGTGATCAACGACTCCTCCCATTGACCAGAGGCGACAATCAAGGCCATAGTTTGGTGCCTAACAATTGGGACTCCTTTTGCGCTTTCTCTTTGCCATTCTGTTGCTGCTCACGTCTGCCATGCTCGTTTCGCCGAGCTTGGGGCAGGCGTATTCTGGGCATGATATGGCGATGATTGATTGTGATGACTGTCCAGACCATTCCCAGGTCATAACTGATGTGGCGGAGCATGGGATGACCTGTGCGACGGCCCAATGTTGTTTATTCAGCGCACTTATTCCGAGTGTGGACAGTTGGTCGGCGGAACCGATAGCGTTGGCTCATTCGGTGCAAATCGGACGCACATGGCGGAGTGTGCGTCCGCAATCGGACCTTCCACCTCCACGCGCCTGATCATTTGAAATCAAATGGAGCCATTCCGGTTCCAAGGCTTTTCAACCCTGTGTCATTGCAGGGCAATTCAGGATATGATCATGAAAAAACTACTCATTGTGGCCGCTGCCATTGCAGCCCTTTGTGTCGCCGCATACGTGGCAATCCCCGAGACACCAGTCCCCTCTACGTCTGAAACGACACTGCCTCCAGAAGGCGCCCCGCTCGTCAGTATTGTGGTGCCTGATCAATTGTCGGCTCAGGCGCAGCTCGGCAAGACGGCCTATGATGCGGTATGTGCCGCCTGTCACGGCAGTAATGCGACGGGTAAGATGGGATTTGGGCCGCCGTTGATTCACCCAATTTATGAAACCAATCACCACGGCGATATGGCGTTTCTGATGGCTGTTCAGAACGGAGTGCAGGCGCACCATTGGCCGTTTGGGAACATGCCACCGCAAGCGGGCGTGACGAACAGCGATGTGACTGCGATCGTCGCCTATGTCCGCGAATTGCAACGCGCTAACGGGATCAACTGAGGATAAAAATGACCTGCCAGAGTGTTTGGTCGTTCAAGTGCTCTGGCGGTCCTACGCTCCACGCGGCCAATGGCGATGAAGGTCGTCGATGATTAGAGGGTGAGAGTGGGTTTTGCCGTGATCCCGTAGGTGGGGGTGATCGGGTGGAAGGTCGCTGTGGTCATGTTCCATCACCTGCGGGTCATTCGTAGGCCATAGGATCATCGCGCTGATGAACCCAAAGGCCGCGATAGCGCCCATAAGGAGGAAGGTCACATCGAGGCCGAAACCTGCTCCGAACCGTCCGGCGAGCGGGTAAGTGATCAGCCAGCAGGTATGGCTCAGCGCGAATTGTGCGGCAAAGATTGCTGGGCGATCCTCGGCTTGGGCGCTCTTGCGAAGCAGTCGACCTGATGGCGTCTGGGTCAGGCTGTATCCAAAGCCAAGCACAAGCCAGAGTCCGATTAGCAAAGGCAGCGTTGTCACCAAATACCCAAGGGGTGTTCCGATCATGAGAAGTGCAGCGCCGATTAACATCGGTGGGCGATCTTCTAACCGATCAAGGACGCGCGGAAGAAACAGGGCGGCGATCATTGAACCGCCCCCAAAGGCCGCCAGCGCAAGGGCCACCTCTGGTTCGCCCAGACCGAAGCGGCTTTTGACGATGACGATTGTGTTCACGATGACCATCGCGCCGGCAGCGGCGACCGTGAGGTTCAGCGCTAGCAGGCCTCGAAGCCGTGGAGTGGCGAGGTAAATACGGATGCCTCTGGTCGTTTGGTCCCAAATTCCACGCCGAGTGCTGGCGCGTGCGGAAGGTAAAGTGACGGTCAGGACCAGAGCGGCAGAAACCGTGAAACCGATCACGGTTCCTCCGAATAATACGGGAAAGCTGACGACGGTGAGGAGGGCTGCCGCCAATATAGGCGAAAGAAGGCTCTCTAAATCATAGGCCAACCGAGAGAGGGAGAGCGCACGTGTATAATCGGCCTCATCAGGAAGGACATCTGGAATGGTTGCTTGAAAGGTTGGCGTAAAGCCTGCCGATGCAGCCTGAAGGAAGAAGATCAGTAGATAGACCTGCCACGCCTCGGCGACGAAAGGAAGGAACAGCGCGATAGCCGCCCTTATCAGATCAAGTGACACGAGCATGGTGCGGCGCGGGATACGATCAGCGAACGCAGCAGCAATAGGGGCCAAGGTCACATAGGCGATCATCTTAATCGCGAGCGCCGTGCCAAGGACCAAACCAGCGTCATCCTTAGCTAGTTGCCAGGCCAGCAGCCCTAGAGCGACCGTCGCCAGCCCAGTGCCGATCAAAGCGATCACTTGAGCCGCGAACAGGTGCCGATAGGTTCGGTTGCTAAGGATCGCGAGCATGTGGACCGCCCTTACTAAGATTAAATGCGCGCTCTGAAGGTATCGCCTTCGTTACACAATCAGAGGGGGCGATATTTGAGAATGGGTCAATCTTATTATGACCGAATTGTGCGGTCTTGTCCGTGAGGACCGTCATTTAAATTCAATTACGTACCAGTAAGTGAGTTCAACGCGACGTGTGCCTTGGCATTGGCGGAGTATTTTTTGATCATTTAAAAATGTTTTCAGAACGATGTATTCCCTCTATGATTGTCTCAAAGCATAGGGAAGGAGTGGGAAACCATGACAGCTACTGCACCAAAATTCATGTCGGAGACGGTATTTGAAAAGGCCAATGCCAACGGCGTTGATGTTGTTCTGTGGGCCAGTAGATCTCAATCCGAGGTGAGCCGTGAGACATCCTATTCGGGACTGCTAACGGTGGGTGGCAGAGCTGTCGTAGAGCAATCCGGTATCGTGTTGGCAGATGGTTCAGCTGAGTTAACGACAGTATTTTGGGCGGAGTCTGGTACGCGCCAAACACTGAAATTTTCCATGACACCAGAAGATGATGGCGCACGGATCACCGGTGATCTCGATGGAAATGCGATTTCTGCGCTAACCTTGTCTCGCCATCAATTTTCGAACCTTTCGTGGTCTGCGCTGAAAGCCATGCCTATAGACGGCCCTGTTTTCGAATATGACAACGGTCAGCCTGTTGAGATGCCAGACATGGGATCAACGGCGATATCTGGTTCACGCGCGTTGATCGAGGTCATGGATGCAAGCGATCCAAACAAGCTCAATGTTTGCGCGCTAGGCGTTATGGCAGGTGCAATGGGCGTTGCTGTGGCTACGGGCGGCGCGGGTGCAGGTCTGATCATCGCAGGTCAACTGATTGCCACCGGCTGGTGCGCAATTCCTTAAAAGCGTGTATCTAGCTTGCGGTCATTCGTCCATGTTGCAGCGAATGTCGGCTGTCCCGTCCCTTGTGTATGACGTTGCTAACGGCCCAGCGCTGGCATTCGAGCCACGCGAGGTTGATGACCACTTCCAGCCCAAAGCAAACTCAAGACCTGTAGCGTCACTAAGCGACAGTTGATCTTCGCCGCGTTGGTTGCCAACTCAAAATCTGCGGGACCCAGTCGGGTCTTCACTGTTTCTGCGCCAATGACCGCATTGACGTTCCCGGTGTTCGGATGACTGTAGTTTGCGCTTTAGCCAGAAGCCTCGGGCGAAACCTTACATAAGGTCATCATCGAGCGCGCGACCATAGCTTTGCGATCTACACGGCCGCTCGGGCTCAATTCGGCCATTCGTCGTCACTGCTTGTACAGACCTAATGTTCACGACCTTAACTGAGGGCACTTGAAGTTGCATCAAGCTTGATCGCATTATCTTAGGATGAATGAGCCATACACCAAAATTGAGAAAACCCTCCACGGCGCGCATGTCGCCGATGTGCTCAGTGCCCTTTCAGATGGCGGGGCAGGCGTCCATGGAAAAATTTTTCGTGGACATGCCGATGCATCTTGGAAATTAGTACCTGGCCTGTACCGCAGTGACGTCAGCCAAGACAAGACGGTCTACCTAGACGGTTCTGGACCCCGTCATTTTGCTAACTGCGACAATGACGAGGCTTTTTTCACCAGCGTTTCTTTCACAAAGCGCAGGCACACGGCATCAAACCGTCATCAAACATGTTGTACGATCTGTGCATGATGCAGCACTATGGTGTTGCTACGCGCCTTTTGGACTGGTCGAGAGACCCGCTTGTTGCTTTGTTCTTTGCCGTAGCATCTTGCTCGGAAGTTGATGCATCGATCTATGCAATAGGTGTTAATGGTGGCTTCTTGCAGCCCGATCTTTTGACGCGCAGCTTAGACAGTGTTGGTGACGTCGATAGAATAATAAAATTTGAGGCGCCGCTATTCGATGGGCGCGTGGCCGCCCAAAAATCTGTATTCACCATTCAGCCATTCTTAGAAAATGAACATCAGTATGTGAGCCTTGATGATAGGGATCTCATAGAATGGGATCGAAATGAATGCGACAGCTACTCTTCGACAGGACAATTGTCTTCATTCGTAAAGGTAACTATTCCGAAGAAAGCAAAGTATAATTTGCTAGCCGAGCTCATTGCATTTGGCGTGGATAAAAGCGTTCTTTTTCCGGGGCTTCAAGGAATCGGAGACAGTATTATGGATGCGCACAAGAAGCAGCTTGGGGGAGTGTGGAGAATGTGAACTTCTCCCTGGATAATCTATCTCTGCTTCAAATTACGAGAGAATATTGTGGGGTGCTCACCCTTCTTTAGCGGCCTGCTGCACAAAAGAACGCTATTGAGAAACCTATTAGACTTTGCAAAGTCCGCTTACCTACGCATACTTGCCGTTCGTTCAGGGCGCAGCTAATGACCGCGCCCCGCCCTTTATGTCATCAAAATACGCACTGAACATTGTGTGTCAAAAACCAGCAAAGCCTGCCATCTGCTGGTTTACCTTACCCTCTGAGGTTTCTGCTAACCCGAGAGAATCGGCTGATCGACTTCTATCGTCAGGATTTTCCGAGAATTTTCGACGGACAGCTAAAGTCAAAGGCCTTCTGAGCGCCTGAACCCAATAGGTGTTCTTTTAACTTGCTCAAGTTTTCTTCCAGTAGGACTGTGGTCGCGGACTGAAAGGAAACAGCCATGACCATTGTCGAGACATCAATTCGCGACCTCGCCAAAATGTTGGATGCGGGCGAGGTGACGGCTGTTTCGCTGGTTGAAGAGTGCTTGGACCGTATCCAACGCTATGATCGGTCTGGGCCCCGTTTGAATGCAGTGCCTGTTCTGAATCCTGCGGCGATGGAAGAGGCGAAAGCGTCAGACGCGAGGCGGGCAAAGGGGCAGACCTTGGGGCGCCTCGATGGTATTCCCTATACGGCAAAGAACAGTTATCGGGCCAAGGGCCTCACAGTCGGAAGTGGATCGCCTGCTTTTGCAGATTTGGTCGCGTCAGGCGATGCATTCGCGATTGAGCGATTGCGTGCGGCGGGGGCGATCTTGATCGGGTTAACCAATATGCCACCGATGGCGAATGGCGGTATGCAGCGTGGTCTCTATGGACGGGCGGAAAGCCCGTATAACCGCGATTATCTGACTGCCGCCTTTGCCTCTGGATCGTCGAACGGGTCGGGCACCGCGACAGCATCCAGCTTTGCGACCTTTGGTCTGGGTGAAGAGACGTGGAGCAGCGGACGCGCACCTGCAGCGAACAACGGCTTATGCGCCTATACCCCTAGCCGTGGCGTGATCAGTGTGCGCGGGAACTGGCCTCTCGTCCCGACGATGGATGTCGTGGTGCCGCATACGCGGAGCATGGAGGATATGCTCGATGTGTTGGATGTCATTGTTGCGGATGATCCGAACACACGGGGCGACCTGTGGCGATCCCAGCCGTGGGTTCACATTCCCAAGGCGTCGGACCATCGGCCAGTCTCTTATGCTGACCTGACTAAGGGGGCATCGCTTCAGGGGAAACGCTTTGCCGTGCCTGCGATGTATATCAACGAGGACGCAGAGGCGGGATCGAACCCCGAGGGGGGGATGGGCGGCCCAACAGGGCAAAAGATCGAAACGCGGGCATCGATGATCGACCTGTTCGACGCGGCGCGCAGAGCGATTGAAGCCGCAGGCGGAACCGTTGTTGTGACGGACTTTCCTGTTGTCACAAACTACGAGAGCGACAGAGTAGGGGCGCCATCGATCAAAACGCGGAACTTGGTCACGCCAGAGTATCTGAAACGCGAAATCATGGACCTCTCGGTTTGGGCGTGGGATGATTTTTTGCGATCGAACAATGACCCAAAGTTAAACCGTTTGGCCCAAGTCGACGGCGCCCAGATTTTCCCCCAACCAAAAGGTGCGCTCCCTGATCGCTATGTCGGGTTTGACGATGATATAGCCACGTATCCCGAACACGCGCGGGCACATCCCATCGAGAGTTTCTTGGATATTCCAGAGCTTGAGGGTGGGTTCAGGGGGCTAGAGGCGACACGGAAGATCGACCTAGAGGACTGGATGGATCGTCAAAACCTAGATGCGGTCATTTTCCCTGCGGTCGCCGACATTGGCCCTGCGGATGCCGACATGAACCCAGCCTCAGCTGATCGGGCATGGCGCAATGGGGTCTGGGTCGCCAATGGGAACCTCGCGATCCGTCACTTGGGGATTCCGACGGTGACAGTGCCGATGGGGATGCTTTCAGATGTCGGTATGCCCGCTGGCCTGACATTCGCTGGGCGTGGCTGGGATGATGTAAAGCTGTTGCAGCTGGCGGCCGCGTTTGAGCGGACGGGGCAATATCGCGTGCCTCCTACGTTCGACTGATGTCGCGGTAGTCCTGATGTTGGGTTGAGAGGGGCTGTGCAACTTCTGCGAGATCGGCGAATAGAAGCGCGGGACTGCGGCCCGCTTGGGCAATGACAGCCCCATTACCATCGACGATCACGGACTTGCCGCCGTAGGTGACGTTTCCTTCGGACCCGCAGTAGTTCGCGTAGGCAATCACCATCCCATTCTCAGCAGCCCGCGCAGGGACGAGAAGGTCGGGGACATTATCAAAGGTAATCGGGTTCGCGGTGGGGATTAGCAGGAGGCCCACACCAAGTTCACGGAGCGCCCACGTATGCTGCGCAAATTCGATGTCATAGCAAATCAGCAGGCCAACTTTCGTGCCTGCAAGGTCAAAGGTGCAATAACTATCGCCGAACTCAAACACCGACTTTTCAACGGGACCGAACAGCTGGATTTTGCGGTAGTGCCCGATCTTTGCGCCGCTCGCGTCAAATGCTGACGCGGTGTTGAAAATCCGCTCTCCGTCCTTCTCTGTCCAACCGATGACGAGGCCACAAGAGTGCGTCGCGGCAAGAGATGCAAACCGTTGTGCCCATTCACCGCCAGAGGGCTGCGCGAGGGGGCGGTGAAGGTCGGGTTGATTGTAGCCGGGGATGAATAGCTCTGGGAAAACGACGATATCTGTACCAACCGCTGACGCCGCTTTGAGGGTGTCCTCAATCACGGCAAAGGCATGTTCAATGTCTTTGCCAACTGCATGGCCCTGATAAACGCCGATTTTCACCTATCATTTCCTTCTACGATATGACTTCGGCCTCACCATGATAGCCCGAATAGTTGTGCTGGATCTGGATTTGGTCGGCGACAAACTTTGCATCATGCCACGCGCCCCAGATAAAGGCAGACCCCCGCCGAGTGAGCCATGGAAGGCCGAGGAAATAAACCCCTCTTTCTTTGCTCACGCCGCGTTGATGGATCGGGCGGCCGCGTTCATCAAAGGTGTCAGCCTCAAGCCACGAATAATCCAGCGCATACCCCGTGGCCCAAAGAATTGTCGTGATCCCGTGTTCAGCGAGGTTCAGGTCAAGGATCGGGTTCACCATGCACTCTGGATCAGGTGGGATGATCTTTGCTTCTGGCTCTTCGGGAAGGTCCAAGCCGTTCGCCGCGACAAAGGCGTCTGCTTCTTCAAGAACGGACAGGTAGTTCGCATCGCCACGGTTCACATTGTGGACGAGGTCATTTTCAAACTGCACGGTGCCGTCGGAATACCCTTTGGTCATGCCAACAAGGGTTAGGCCCTCATGGGCGAGCCTACGGAAATCCACGGTCTTGCCGCCCTCGGCCCCGCTGACCGCGATGGTGACGTGTTCAGTACCAGGGTTTGGGGTGTCAGCGTTCCATTTGTTCAGAACGCCGAGCCACCAAACGAAATCGCGGTTCCGATACCGACGCGGAGGGCGGTCGTGCGCACCGACGGACAGATAGACCTTGCGGCCAGCTTTGCGCAGTTCCTCAGCGATTTGAGTGCCCGACGACCCAGCGCCAACAACCAGAACGGCCCCCTCGGGCAATTGTTCGGGATTGTGGTAGCTGTTGGAATGCATCTGAAAGATCGGCGCATCCGTGGGGACTATGGGGGGAATGATCGGTTTCTGGAACGGACCCGTCGCTGCAATGATATGGCGGGCCTCAATCTGGCCCTCAGAGGTTTCCACGATAAAGCTAGAACCGCCTTTGACTTTGCTCACTCGTTTCACATCGACGCCCGTGCGGATCGGGGCGCCTATTTTCTTAGCATAGGCCACCATGTAATCGGCAACGTCCTCTTTACCGGGGAAGGCGTCAGGGTGGCAGTTGAATTCGAGGTTCGGAAAACGGTCATGCCATGCGGGGCCATTCATCACGAGAGAGTCCCAGCGTTCCGACCGCCACCGCTCTGCAATGCGGTGTCTTTCGAGGACGACATGTTCAATACCGTTGTTCGTCAGGTGTTCGCTTGCCGCGATGCCAGCCTGTCCGCCGCCAACCACAACCGTATCGATTACTTCCATCTGTGTTCTCCCATTCGTTGCCCCGACCCTAGGGGTAGGATTTGGCGAACTAAAAACATGTTTTGATGAAGCTTTGCTTTTGATCGGACTAACGCCGCTTAGAGCGAGGCTAAGCGCTGGTAAGGTAGTCCATTTCTTTCACTTGCCGATGCAGAGGCGCATGTTTGTCTGGTAGCGACGAAAGAGGTGTCAGTCGTGGCAAAAGACAGTCCAATAGATCCTGTTGAGGAACTCCGGCAGTCTGTATCCGTGCCGTTTGAAAACGCACGCGCTATGCCCACGTCTGTCTACACCTCGGACGCCTTTCTAGCCGAAGAGCTCACCCACATCTTTCGCAAGGATTGGTATTGCTTGGGCCGTGCATCGGCGCTGGGCAATGCAGGGGACTATGCGACCTGTGAATTGGCGGGTCAGCAGATCGTTGTCATTCGGGACCGTGATGGTGACCTAAAGGCACTGTCGAATGTGTGTCTTCACCGTATGTCGACGCTCCTTGAGGATCGGGGAAATGCAAAGCTTATCGTCTGCCCCTATCATGCGTGGACCTACAATCTGGATGGCAAACTGCGGGGCGCGCCTGCGATGACCCTGAACGAAGGGTTCTGCAAAGACGCATACGCCTTGCCGAATGTTCGGTGTGAGGAATGGAACGGGTGGGTCTTCGTAAACCTCGACCCTGATGCGGCCCCAGTTGCCGAGGCTCTATCCGATCTCGACGCGATGCTCGCAGGCTATAACATGGAAGCCTACACAGAGGCCTTCTACGAAGAGCACGTTTGGGACACCAACTGGAAAGTCCTCGCTGAGAACTTCATGGAAAGCTACCACTTGCCTGTCTGTCATGCAGGAACGATTGGGGGACTGTCCAAGCTAGAGGATATGATCTGCCCACCTGGATTGCCCGCGTTCAACTACCATACGATCCTCAAGGATGAATCCCTGACCATCGCAATGGCGCATCCGTCAAATGACCGTCTCAAAGGTGAGGAACGTCGGACGACCTATCTCTTGGCGATTTATCCTAGTCTGCTGATCACGCTAACGCCCGGGTATTTTTGGTATCTCTCCCTGCACCCCAAAGGGCCGGGGCAAGTGCATATTCGCTTTGGCGGGGGTATGTCGGATGACTTTAAGGATGATCCATCTGTTCAAGACCACTTTGCCGCTCTGAAGGCATTGTTGGACGACGTGAATATTGAGGATCGCGGTTGCACAGAAAAGGTCTATCGTGGCCTGTGTTCAGACCTCGCCCGTCCGGGGCACCTGAGCCACCTAGAGCGACCTAACTACGATTTTGCTACTTATCTTATGTCCCGTATCGAAACGGGTCGGGCATCGAGCGGAGACTGAAATGGCCCACACGCGTATTCGCAAATTCAATACCAAAGAAACCTATCCCGAGCAGAACCTCGACAATGACCTGTGCCAAGCCGTCGTAACGCGTGGTGGTCGGACCGTTTGGATGCGCGGCCAATGTCCGCAGAACCTTGATGATGCGAAGAACATCGAAAGCCACGATCCAGCGGAGCAAACCCATAAGGTCATGCAAAACATCAAACAGCTGATCGAAGAAGCGGGTGGCACGATGGAGCATCTGGTAAAGGTGGTCGTCTATATCACCGATGTCCGCCACCGCGAGGCCGTCTATCGCACCATGGGCGAATACATTCGTGGCGTGTTTCCTGTCTCGACGGGGCTTGTTGTGACAGCCTTAGCGCGGCCTGATTGGCTCGTTGAAATTGATGCAACCGCCGTTATTCCGGATGACGAGGCATGACGTTCTCACTTGTTGCTCGCTGCGCTGAGACGGGAATGTTCGGCGTCGCCATTTCATCCTCTTCGCCCGCCGTCGCGGCTCGTTGTTCCTATGCACAGGCGGGCGTCGGGGCTGTCGCGTCGCAGAACGTGACCGACCCGACATTGGGGCCTCTGGGGCTAGAACTGATGGGACAGGGGCTGTCCGCGCCAGACGCGCTCGAACGTATTCGCCAGAACGGTGCCTTCATCGAATACCGACAAGTTCTCATGGTCGATGCGATGGGACGCACCGCAATTCATTCTGGCCCCAATGCGCTGGGCATTTGGTCCGAAGCGCAGGCGGAAAACGTTGCTTCTGGCGGTAACCTTTTGGGCAATAGCGGTGTTCCTCAGGCAATTGTCGATGGGTTCCTCGCGGCAGAGGGGCATCTGGGGGATCGGCTGATCGCTGCGATGCGGGCAGGACTTGCCGCGGGCGGTGAAGCTGGTCCCGTCCATTCCGCAGGCATGAAGATCGTGGATAAGGTCTCGTGGCCTGTTGCGGACCTCAGGTGTGATTGGACCGAGGGTTGCCCGATCGAGGCTATCGCGACCGCTTGGGACATCTATAAGCCGCAACTCGACGCCTATATCCAACGCGCCCTCGACCCACGCGAGGCGCCGTCATACGGCGTGCCGGGCGACGAATAAGCGGCCTAAATAACAGGCAGTTGGACAGATTGCGAAGGCGCGGCGGTGTTCTTCCTTGAAAACCAAGGGGATCATGGTCAATGCTTGTGCGTCTGGGTCAGGCGAGGAATTAAAATGTTGAGGTATACCCTTCGGCAGATCGAGTATTTCGTCGCTGTCGGAGAAGCAGGAAGCATCGCGCGGGCCTCTGAACGTATCAACGTTTCATCGCCGTCGATTTCCGCTGCGATCACACAGCTTGAGGCCGAATTTGGCTTGCCGTTGTTTGTGCGACAGCACGCGCAGGGCCTCTCTCTGACCCAAGCGGGACGCCAGATGATGGATCAAGCCCGTATCGTGCTGCGTGAGGCGGGTGCACTGATGGACATCGCGGGCGAGATCACAGGGTCCGTCCGCGGTCCGTTGACGGTTGGGTGTCTGGTGACCTTTGCACAGTTGGTCCTGCCATCCCTGCGGCGTGGGTTCGAAACGACCTATGATGACGTGAAAATGCGCCAGCACGAAATGAACCAAGTCGAACTGTTCAGTGCGCTACGTCGATCTGAGATTGATGTGGCTTTGACCTATGATCTCGGCCTGCCTGCTGACCTCCAGTTCACGCCGCTTCTCAAACTGCCACCCATCGCTCTGATGGGGGAAAACCATCCCTTGGTCGGGCAAGACAGCGTCACTATCGAAGACTTGCTCAAGCACCCCATGGTGCTGCTCGATCTGCCGCTGAGTTCCGACTACTTCCTGTCGTTCTTTGATGAAATCGGGGAAAAGCCAGTGATCGCTGAACGTACGCGCGACATGGCAGTGATGAGGTCGATGGTTGGGAACGGCTTTGGGTATTCCATCGCAAACGTCCGCCCGCTCAGCCATACCTCGCCAGATGGGAACTACGTGAAATGCGTGCCGATCACGGGGCCAGTGCGTCCGATGCGGATGGGGCTTTTGATCGCGCAGGACGTTCACCGTTCAAACGCGGTGCGTGCATTCATTGATTACGCCATTGGGATGGTGCGCGATGGTCGGTTGTCGCAAATTGGTGGCTTGCCTCTGGTGTGAAGTCTTAGCGGCTGCCTAACCAATGATTTCGCAGCGTGGACTTGGTCAGGGCGGGCTGTTTGTTACGATCCGTCCATAGTCCGAAATGGAGCTGAAATTGCGCGATCCCCGTTACGATATTCTCTTTGAACCTCTGACAATCGGACCTGTTACGGCCAAAAACAGGTTCTATCAGGTGCCGCACTGTAACGGCGGGGGATATCGCGACCCTTCTGCGGCGGCGGCAATGCGGGGGATTAAATCCGAGGGCGGCTGGGGTGTGATTTTCACCGAGCAGACCGAGATGCACCATACTTCGGAAATCACGCCCTTCATCGAATTACGCCTGTGGGAGGACAAAGACATCCCAATGTTGGCCCGCATGGCCGACAAAATGAAAGAGCACGGTGCCCTCGCTGGTATTCAGCTGGCTTATTCTGGGATCAACGGGCCGAACCTTTATACCAAAGAGGTCCCGCTGGCCGTTTCCGCTGGTCCGATCCGCACGTTCACCAATGATCCCGTGCAGGCCCGCGCGCTTTATAAGGACGAGATCAAGGATCTGCGCCGTTGGTTCGTGAATGCCGCCAAACGGGCCAAGATCGCGGGTTTCGATCTGATCTGCCTCTACGGGGCGCATGGGTTCGGGATTTTCCAACACTTCCTCAGCCGCGCGACCAATATGCGAGACGACGAATACGGTGGTAGCCTCGAAAATCGTTCCCGTTTTGCGCGGGAGGTCATCGCTGACATGCGGGATGCGGTGGGTGATACGATGGGGATCACGCTGCGCGTCTCGCTGGATGAAACGATTGGTGACCTTGGATTTTCAAACGCCGAGGTGCGTGACTTTGTTGAGATGAACAAGGATCTGCCTGACCTTTGGGATTTGGCGCATGGCACATGGGAGGATTGCTCGGGTCCTTCGCGGTTCAAAGAAGAAGCCGCGCAAGAAGTTTTGGTTAAAGGTATCAGAGAGTTGTCGTCCAAACCTGTTGTAGGGGTCGGGCGGTTTACATCGCCCGATGTGATGGCGCGGATGATTAAATCGGGCACGCTTGATGCGATTGGGTGCGCGCGTCCGTCAATCGCTGACCCATTCCTGCCGAACAAGATTATGGAAGGGCGGATCGAAGACATTCGCGAATGTATTGGCTGCAATATCTGCATTACGGGCGACATGACCATGTCGATCAGCCGCTGCACGCAGAACCCCACGTTTATGGAGGAATGGCGCAAAGGCTGGCACCCAGAGCGGATGAACGCAAAAGGTGACAGCAAATCCGTTCTCGTCGTCGGTGCGGGACCTGCGGGGTTAGAGGCGACGCGCGCTTTGGCGGAACGCGGGTATGATGTGGCGCTCGCCGAAGCTGGAACGGTTTTGGGCGGGCGCGTGGCCAAGGAACGTCTGCTGCCGGGGTTGTCCGCATGGGGACGCGTGGCTGACTATCGGGAATATCAGATCAGCCAAAAGCCCAACGTCGAAACCTATTTTGACAGCGCACTCGATGCCGAGAGCATCCTAGAGTTCGGGTTTGAAAACGTCTGCATCGCCACGGGGAGTACATGGCGCCGCGATGGGGTCAGTCGCCAGCATGTCGTTCCGTTCGCGATGGACGCCGCGATGCCGATCTTTACACCAGACGACATTATGGCCGGCACTCTCCCTAGCGGTAAGGTCGTGATCTACGATGATGATCACTACTATATGGGCGGCGTCATTG
Organism: Aestuarium zhoushanense; assembly: GCF_056431045.1. Taxonomy (NCBI): domain Bacteria; kingdom Pseudomonadati; phylum Pseudomonadota; class Alphaproteobacteria; order Rhodobacterales; family Paracoccaceae; genus Aestuarium; species Aestuarium zhoushanense. The sequence continues at coordinate 315,686 of NZ_JBWKMA010000015.1, read as the reverse complement.
CAGAGCTTTTGCAGTCCAAAGGCTGCGATGTCACCATCGTGACCCCATCGGCCTATTTGTCCGATTGGACGGTGAACACGCTGGAACAACACACCATCCATCGCCGTCTCGCGAATATGGGTGTTCAGATTATTCTGAATCGTGGGGTCGTCGGGATCACCTCGGGCACCGTTCAGACGAACTGCACCTACACCGATCAAATCACAGAATTCGACGCAGAGGCGGTTGTGATGGTCGCATCGCGGATACCGAACGATCAACTGTTCCATGACCTCATGGCGCGTAAATCGGAATGGGCGGACGCTGGGATCAAGACCGTCAAGATTATCGGGGACGCTGAAGCGCCGGGGCCGATCGCGTGGTCGACCTATGCGGGGCACCGCTATGCCCGTGAGCTGGATGGTGAAGATATTGGCGACGCGTTACCGTTCCGCCGTGAAGTAACTGCATTGGGTGATTTGTGAGCCGCACCATTGAAATCCTGCGCGAGTTGGTTGCGTTCGACACGGTCAGCGCAAAGTCCAATTTAGCGATCATTGATTGGATCGAAGCGCACTTAGCCGCGCTCGGGTTTCGTGTGACGCGGATCTCCGACCCCGATGAACCTAAGGCAGGGCTCTATGCCGAGATCGGCCCCGAAGGTGACGGCGTTGTTTTGTCTGCGCACACAGATGTGGTGCCTGTTGAAGGGCAAAACTGGACGCGGCCTCCGTTTGAACTGACCGAAGAGGACGGGCGGCTCTACGGGCGCGGGACCACTGATATGAAGGGGTTCCTCGCTTCTGTTTTGGCATTTGCCGAAGTGGCTGCTGGGGCCGATCTAAAGGCCCCGATCAAGCTGGTGATTTCCTATGACGAGGAAATCGGTTGCGTTGGGATGGGGCGAATGATCGAAGCGTTGCGTCCTTTGATCGGGACGCCGCGCGTTTGTATCGTGGGCGAGCCGACCTCGCTCGATGTGGCGATTGGGCACAAAGGGAAAAAGAGCTACCGCGCCGTTTGTCGCGGTGAGGCGGGCCATTCCGCACTCGCGCCGAAGTTCGTGAACGCGATTTATGTGGCGACTGATCTGATCTCGGGGCTTCGATCCTTGCAAGCGAAATTCGCGGGGTCTGGCGTCGTGGATGATGACTATACCGTTCCTTATTCGACCGTCCATGTGGGTAAGCTTACGGGCGGAACAGCGCTGAATATCGTGCCAGATGTGGCTGAACTCTTATTCGAAATCAGGTATTTGGCGGCAGATCGTATAGAGGATTTCGAGGCCGACTTGGCGGCGCTGGTTGCTCAGGTCGAACAGGATCATAAGGGCGCGGTCGTCGAAATTGATGGTTTGACCTCTTATCCGGGTCTAGATGTGAAGCCCGATGCGGACTGCGTGAAATTCATGCAGCGGATCAGCGGTAAAAACGGCGTCACAAAGGTGGCCTACGGAACAGAGGCTGGGTTCTTCGATGCCATCGGTATTCCGACCGTTGTGTGCGGCCCCGGATCGATGGAAGGGCAAGGACATAAAGCGGATGAGTATATCCTGACATCCGAGCTAGAGGCCTGTGATGCGATGTTGCTGCGATTGCTAGAGGACCTCGTTTAGGTTTTTGACCTGCGCAAATTATGAGCGGCGAGCTCAATTAACTGTCTATGCTAATCAGTGGCCGCATTGGTTTTGATCAAATCCACAGAAACTATGTATCTTAGTCTAAACCTAATGACTGCTGTGGCACACCGTTATTAGGGAAACTGGGATTCCCTCCATAGTCTAACTGTATTGAGCAGGACCAAATCGGGGGGCCGTGCAATTGCATTCTGATCGACCAATTGCCGTCGATGTTCGCGACGCCGTTAAAGTGTATGGTGATTTTACTGCGCTAAAGCGTGTCTCGCTTTCTATCCATGATAATGAATTTTTCACGCTGCTGGGTCCGTCGGGCTGCGGTAAAACCACGCTTTTGCGAATGATCGCTGGCTTTGAGGATGTGACCGAAGGGTCCATTGCGCTGTTCGGTGAACCGATTGCCGCGTTGCCGCCGCACAAACGACCCGTGAATACGGTGTTCCAGAACTACGCTCTGTTTCCGCATATGACAGTCTTGGACAATGTGGGGTTTGGGCTTGAGATGCTTGGGCGGTCCAAATCCGAAGCACGAAAACGGGCGGGTGAAGTGCTTGAGATGGTTCAGCTGAGCCAGTTTTCGTCGCGCAAGCCATCGCAATTGTCTGGCGGGCAGCAGCAACGTGTGGCCCTTGCGAGGGCCTTGGCGCCGCAGCCGAAGGTGTTGTTGCTGGACGAGCCATTGTCGGCGCTCGATCTCAAGCTGCGCAAAGCCATGCAGTTGGAACTCAAACATCTTCAGCGCGAAACGGGGATTACTTTTATCTTTGTCACCCACGACCAAGAAGAAGCCCTAACTATGTCGGATCGTATCGCGGTGATGTCTTCAGGTGAACTGCAACAACTTGGCGATGCGCGAGAGATTTATGAGCGGCCCAAAAACCGTTTTGTCGCGGATTTCATCGGGGACACGAACCTGATTGAGGTCACTGTTGACGCGGTCGCGGAGGGGCAGGCTAGATGTCATTTGGGCGGTGGTCATGCCTTGATTTGTGACGCGGTCGAAGGCGTCAAAGCGGGCGATAAGGTGCATATGTCGATGCGACCCGAACGGCTCTATCTTTCTGAAGAACCGATGGCCGCCGAAGGGTTCAAGGGCACCGTGCGCGAGAATATTTTTATCGGGACGGATATCACCACCATCGTCGCGCTGAACGAGGGACCAGACTTTACCATTCGCGCCTCGAACTCGTCGCGTGGCAATTCGCGCGTGTTTGATATTGGTGCAGAGGTCGTCGTCAATATGGAGCAGGGGGCAGGCCGCCTCCTGACTGACTGATGGCGGGTGGGGCAAGCACGGGCGGTTCGTCGCAGAGCGAAACATTTGCACCCGCGCGGTATTGGCTGCTTTTGCCGTCATGGGTGACGCTGACCATCCTCGTTCTCGCGCCTGTCTCAATGATGATGGTCTATTCCTTCCTGACCAAAGAATTCCGTGGCGGTGTGATCTGGGAGTTCACACTCTCGGCCTACGACCAGTTCTTCTTTGATCGCGGGCTGTTTGGGGACGATCCACCCGTCCTCCAGTGGACCTACATTTCGATCTTTTGGCGGTCGATTTGGCAGGCGGGCGTGGCAACGCTGATGAGCCTCGCTATCGGGTTTCCCACGGCTTATTTCATCGCTACTAGGCCCGAGAAAGAGCGCGCGATCTGGGTGTTCTTGGTCACCATTCCCTATTGGGTGAACCTCTTGATCCGCACCGTTTCGATGAAGTTTTTGCTGCGGGATCAGGGGCCTCTGAATGACCTGCTCGTCGGTTCGGGGCTTCTGTCGGAACCATTGGCGATCGTGAACACAAACTTTGCTGTGCAATTGGGGCTGTTCTATTCCTACCTGCCGTTCATGGTGCTGCCGATCTATGCCGCTGTCGAACGCTATAACTTTGCCTTGTCCGAGGCCGCTGCAGACCTCTACGCCACACGGTGGACCGTGTTGCGGCGCATCCTCTTGCCCTCGGTCAAACCCGGCATCGTTGCGGGCTGCATCCTCGTCTTTGTTCCGTCGCTCGGGTCGTTCCTTGCGCCTGATCTCTTGGGCGGTGCGAAGAACTTTATGATCGGGTCCCTGATCGAAGAGCAGTTCAAAGGGAACGCGGGCAACTGGCCGTTCGGGGCTGCGGCGTCGATGATCCTTTTGACCTTGGTGATGGTCATTCTTTTGATTTCTGCGCGGCAGCAGGCGAAAGGGGAGAAATGACATGGCAATGAAGAGCTATGATCTACGCCAGTATCCCAGCTTCAAGGCGATCACGATTTTCTGCCTGTTTATCCTTTACGCGCCGTTGTTGGTCGTCACGGTCTACAGCTTCAACGACTCCGTCTCGATCACCAACTGGGAGGGCGTTTCGCTACGCTGGTACGCAGAGGTCTTTACCGGTGCGGAGAGCGAGAAATTCAAAATCGCAGCACGGAACAGTTTCGTCATCGCGCTGATCGCGGCGAGTACATCGACGGTGATGGCAACCTTTGCGGCGACTGCGATCCTTCGGGGCGGACGGTTCAAGCTACGGACCGCGTCGTTTGGTCTGATCTCATTGCCGCTGATGGTGCCAGAGATCGTGACGGCGGTCGCAACGCTGATTTTTTTCAACGCAATCGGCGTCGACCGTGGTTTGATCACCATCCTCTTGGCCCACATCGCGTTTTGCATTCCGTTCGCCTACTTGCCGATCTCGGCACGAATGCAAGGGATCGAGGCGACCTATGAACAAGCCGCAATGGACCTTTATGCGACCCGCGCCAAGGCGTTCACCCGTGTGCTGCTCCCGTTGATGATGCCGGGGATTATTTCGGGCTGGTTGCTTGCGTTCATCGTATCGCTCGACGATTTCATCATCACCAATTTCGTAAAAGGTGCAGGGGTTGAAACCCTGCCAACAGCGATCTTCGGATCGGTGAAACAGGGCATAAAGCCCAACATCATGGCTATTTCCACGATGCTCCTTGGGGTGTCGGTGGTGATGGTCACGCTCTCTTGGTTCATTAGCCGAAGGGACAACAATAAATGAACAACATGGAGGTTGTTATGAAGTCCATCATCAAATCGACAGTGGCGGCTGCAGCACTGACTGTCACTGCAGGGGCTGCGCTGGCTGAGGGGCAGCTGGTTATTTACCACTGGTTTGAATACATCCCACAAGAGCTGCTCGACAAATTCGCCGCTGAGAATGATGTCGAAATCATCATGGACACTTACGACAGCAACGAGGCGCTTCTTGCGGCGCTCAAGGCTGGTGCGATGGGCACCTATGACGTTGCTGTGCCTGGTGACTACATGGTGCAGATCATGGCGGGCGAGGGGTTGCTCGATACCGTAGCCGATGGGGAACTGGCGAATAAGGGGAGTATCCTGCCTCAGTGGTCGGACCCAAGCTTTGATCCCGGTCGTATGCATTCGATCCCGTATCAGTGGGGGTCTACCTCTTTTGCGGTGAACCGCGATGTATATGCGGGTGACATCAACACCACGTCGATCCTCTTTGATCCGCCCGCTGAGTTGTCGGGCAAAATCAACATGCTCGACAGTCAGGGCGAAGTGATGGCGATGGCGGCACTTCACCTCGGTATCCCGCAATGTTCGAGCGACCGTGACCAGCTCAAGGCGCTGAACGACATGTTGCAAACGGCCAAGGGGCACTGGGCCTCGTTCAACTCTGACACTGCGAAAGAAGTGCTCGTGTCTGGTGATGCGGCTGTTGGACAGATCTACGACGGTTTCGGCGCCAAAGCCCGCGAAGAGGGCGCACCGATTGAATACGCGTTCCCGCGTGAAGGGTATGTCGTCTGGATGGACAACGTGGTTCTGTTGAAAGACGCGCCGAACCGCGCAAACGCGATCAAGTTTATGGACTTCCTGCTAGAGCCTGAAAACATCGCGGCTGTGTCGAACTACGCACGTTATGTCGCGGGTGTGGATGGCGTCGCGCCATACCTTGACCCCACGCTCGCCAGCCAACCTGAATCCAACCCGCCCGCAGACGCTGGCCCAGGTGTGTTCATTGAGGTTTGCGATCAGCAGGTTCAGGAAATCTACGACCGTATCTGGACTGACCTGAAGAACTAAATCGTTCGGCCCTCTGATTTAGCGATCAGGGGGCCTTTTACTTTGAGACCGCGGAAATCCCTTGATATGTGCCGTTCGTAGGTTGGACCTCTGGTTCCTTTCGTGCATCATTACCGAAAAAGATGTGAGGATATGATGCGCAGCACTATTGCAAAAATCGTCGTCGGGCTTGGTGTCCTAGCAGGCTGTTCCTCGGTCGTGGGGAGCCGCGCTGTGGTGAACGGCGTTGGTGCCAACGATATGCTCAAACTGCGGGCAGGTCCGGGGTTGGGCTATGAGATCATTATGGGTCTGCCAGACGGGACAGTTCTCAATCAGCATGAGTGCGTGACCGAAGTTGGTCAGCGTTGGTGCCACGTGTCCCTTGCGTCGGGGATTGGGGTTTCGGGGTATGTCTCTGCTGACTACCTGAGCACCTATTGATCGTTATCTGCTTTCACATTGGCGCCAGAGGCTTTACGCAGCCCTAGGATTCAATTTCGGGGGCGGCCATGGCGCAGAAAGCTACCATCTATAAAGTTGAACTCTCTGTCTCTGACATGGATCGTCACTATTACGAGACGCATAAACTCACCATTGCCAAACACCCTTCGGAAACGGATGAGCGGATGATGGTGCGTCTCTTAGCTTTTGCTCTGAACGCGCATGAGCAGCTAGAGATGACCAAAGGGATTTCGACCGACGATGAACCCGATATCTGGCAAAAGAGCCTAAGTGATGAACTTCAGCTGTGGATCGCCCTCGGTTTGCCGAGCGATAAGGTTGTGCGTCAATCCTGCGCTAAGGCACAAAAGGTCGTGATCTACACCTACGGCGGTAGAACTGCGGATGTCTGGTGGGATAAGATCCAAAACAGCACCAGTCGGTTTGATAACCTTCAGGTCATGTCGTTGTCTGAACAGTCGACGAACGAACTTGCGGGCCTCGCGGATCGGTCGATGAAGCTGCAGGTGAATATTCAAGACGGTGATGTGATGGTCAGCGTTGGCGATCAGATCGTTTACGTCACACCGACGACACTGAAATCAGCGTTGAACTGACGCGCGGTACGAGATGCCACAGTTGCCCTTAGGGCACCCTCTATGGCAGGTTGCCGACAAATTGGTGCATTCGTTGCAGTCGCCTATCTTGCATCTGCGATTTGATTTGTATACAATTGTGCACAATACGGCGCGGGGTCGGTTTTTCGCCGTCGCGCAGACATGAAATAGATAGTCTTCCACCGGAGATACCAATGAGCCTCTATGCCAGCTACCTCGAAGAGATCGAAGCCCGCAAAGCGCAGGGGCTTAGCCCCAAGCCGATCGATGATGGCGCTCTGACTGCCGAAATCATCGAGCAGATCAAGGACGTCAACAACGCGCACCGCGCCGATTCCTTGAAATACTTCATCTACAACACGCTCCCCGGCACCACGAGCGCCGCTGGCGTTAAGGCTGAGTTCCTCAAAGAGATCATCCTCGGTCAAGCAACCGTTGCCGAGATCGACACCGCATTCGCGTTCGAACTGCTGTCGCACATGAAGGGCGGCCCTTCGGTTAAGGTTTTGCTTGACCTCGCGCTCGGCGATGATCAGGCAATTGCTGAATCCGCCGCGGAAGTTCTGAAAACCCAAGTGTTCCTCTACGAGGCTGACACTGATCGTCTGAAAGCGGCTCATGCGGCTGGCAACGCTGTTGCGACCGACATTTTGAAAAGCTACGCAAACGCTGAATTCTTCACCCGTCTGCCTGAGATCGAAGAAGAAATCGAAGTCGTGACCTTTGTTGCTGCTGAGGGCGACATTTCGACCGACCTTCTGTCGCCGGGTAACCAAGCGCACTCGCGCGCTGACCGCGAACTGCACGGCAAATGCATGTGCGATGAAGCGGCACAGAAACACATCGAAGAGCTGAAACTCCAGCACCCTGGCAAGCGCGTCATGATGATCGCTGAAAAGGGCACGATGGGCGTTGGTTCGTCGCGTATGTCTGGCGTGAACAACGTCGCACTGTGGACTGGTAAGCAAGCATCGCCTTACGTGCCGTTCGTGAACATCGCACCTGTTGTCGCTGGCACCAACGGCATCTCGCCGATCTTCTTGACCACTGTCGGCGTGACCGGCGGTATCGGCCTCGACCTCAAGAACTGGGTTAAGAAGCTGGACGAAGACGGTAAACCGATCCTCGGCAACGACGGCAATCCGCTGCTCGAGCAGAAGTATTCGGTCGAAACTGGTAAGGTCCTCAAGATCAACACCAAGAAAAAGAAACTCTACGACGAAAACGGCGAAGAGTTGGTTGATCTGTCCTCCTCCTTCACACCGCAAAAAGTCGAGTTCATGAAAGCTGGCGGCTCTTACGCCATCGTTTTCGGTAAGAAACTTCAGACTGTTGCTGCTGATATCCTCGGCGTTGAGGCACCTGTTGTCTTTGCTCCGTCCAAAGAAATCAGCCACGAAGGTCAAGGCCTCACCGCTGTTGAGAAAATCTTTAACGCGAACGCTGTTGGCGTCACTCCGGGCAAGGTTCTGCACGCTGGTTCCGACGTTCGCGTGAAGGTCAACATTGTTGGTTCGCAAGACACCACTGGCCCGATGACGGCTCAGGAACTCGAAGCGATGGCTGCAACCGTGATCTCGCCGAACGTTGACGGCGCGTATCAGTCGGGCTGCCACACTGCATCGGTTTGGGACAAGAAGGCACAGGACAACATTCCGCGCCTGATGAGCTTCATGAACAAATTCGGTCTCGTAACCGGTCGTGACCCGAAGGGTGTCTACCACCCGATGACTGACGTTATTCACAAGGTTCTCAACGACATCACCGTTGATGATCGTGCGATCATCATCGGCGGCGACAGCCACACGCGTATGTCCAAAGGCGTCGCATTCGGTGCGGACTCGGGCACTGTGGCTCTGGCTCTTGCAACAGGTGAGGCGTCGATGCCGATCCCAGAGTCGGTCAAAGTCACCTTCAAAGGTTCGATGGTCGAATACATGGATTTCCGTGATGTTGTTCACGCGACGCAACAGCAGATGCTGAAGCAGTGCGGCGACAACGTATTCCAAGGCCGTGTCATCGAAGTGCACATCGGTACCTTGCTCGCAGACCAAGCGTTCACCTTCACCGACTGGACTGCAGAGATGAAGGCGAAAGCGTCGATCTGTATCTCTGATGACGAGACCCTGATTGAATCGCTGGAAATCGCGAAACACCGCATCCAGATCATGATCGACAAGGGTATGGATCAAGAGAGCGGTATGCTCGCGAACCTGATCGCAATCGCTGACAAGCGTATCGCTGAGATCCGTTCGGGCGAGAAACCGGCGCTGAAACCTGATGCGAACGCAAAATACTTCGCTGAGGTTGTTGTCGATCTCGACATCATCGACGAGCCGATGATCGCTGACCCTGATGTGAACAACGCTGATGTGTCCAAGCGTTACACCCACGACACCATTCGTCCGATCTCGTACTACGGTGCAGAGAAAAAGGTCGATCTGGGCTTTGTCGGTTCGTGCATGGTTCACAAGGGCGACATCAAGATCGTCGCTCAGATGCTGCGCAACATCGAAGAAGTAAACGGCAAGGTAGAGTTCAAAGCTCCGCTTGTTGTTGCTGCTCCGACCTACAACATCATCGACGAGCTGAAGGAAGAGGGCGATTGGGAAATTCTCCAGAAGTATTCTGGATTTGAATTCAACGACCTCGCGCCCAAAGCTAACGCGCGTACCGAGTATGAGAACATCCTCTACCTCGAGCGTCCGGGTTGTAACCTCTGCATGGGTAACCAGGAAAAGGCAGCGAAAGGTGACACTGTTCTCGCCACTTCGACCCGCCTGTTCCAAGGCCGCGTTGTAGCTGACAGCGACACCAAGAAAGGTGAATCGCTGCTGGCGTCGACTCCTGTTGTTGTGCTCTCGGCGATCCTTGGCCGCACCCCGACTCTGTCTGAATACAAAGCAGCTGTTAAGGGTATCAACCTGACCAAATTCGTTCCGACGAAAACACCGTTGGACGCACTCTCCGTTCACTTCTGATCGGAGTAGAGTTTGAAATAGAAACGGCCCGCTTTTGGCGGGCCGTTTTCGTTTGTTTGGGCGGGTAGAGCTGAGGCTCAGGGCCTTTAGCCGAAATAGACGGGTTCATCCCCAACAGCCCACGGCTTCCGTTTGTCCATAACCCGCAAAAAGAGATCGCTCGCCAAAAAACGATCAAGGTAAGCGCGGAGATTAGTCCAGCTTTGGGCGTCGAACCAAGTGCGGTCGATATGTGCAAACTGTCGAATGAACGGCAGAATGGCGAGGTCCGCGATAGTCATCTTATCTCCGTAGAGGAAATGTTGACCTGCAAGCTGACGATCCAATGCCCGTAAGTGCGCGGATGCCTTCTCGCGTTCGGTATCCAAGTCCAGATCGGGATAGCGCGCGATGTATTTGGTGTGATCAAGTGCCGCCTTAAACGGTCCGTCGTTCGCCTTGATCAATACCCAACCATCTTCTGGCATATCCATTAGCCCGTTCGGGTCACGCTGTTGCAATGCCCAGACCATAATGTCGAGGCTTTCATCATAGATTGCGTCAGCCGTGCGCAGGCAGGGTACAGTGCCCGATGGCGAGGTGACTAAAAACTCCGCAGGTTTATCTCGTAGCAGGATTTCGCGGATTTCAACTGTCACGCCCGCCGTCAAAATCGCGAGCCGCGCCCGCATCGCATAGGGGCAACGGCGAAAATTCCAGAAGATGGGTTTATCAGTCATGCGGTGTGTATTCCCAGAAATCAGTTGCGCGGTCTAGGTGGTGCATCATTGGTTTGATGTTAGTGTGGCGCAAGGACGGCCCAAGGAAAGATATGGACATGCTCAACGACGACGTTTTCACCGAATTGATAGCATGGCGACGGGACCTGCATCGGAACCCCGAACTGTCGGGGCAGGAGGCGGAAACGGCGGCTCGAGTGGTTGAGATGCTGCGAGCGACGACGCCAGATGAAATTATCGTCGGTCTTGGCGGGCACGGTGTTGCGGGCTGCTACAATGGCCGTGAGGCTGGTCCGACGGTCCTATTGCGCTGCGAATTGGATGCACTGCCGATCCAAGAGCTATCGACCGCGCCGCACAGGTCGTCTCGTGATGGCGTTGCACATTTGTGCGGGCACGATGGGCATATGGCCATTTTGGCTGGGGTTGCCCGTTGGGTCGATGAAAATCGCCCACAAAAAGGGCGAGTGGTTCTGTTGTTCCAACCCGCCGAAGAGGACGGATCGGGCGCGGCTAAAGTCATCGCCGACCCGAAATTCGCCGCGATCACGCCCGATGTTGCGCTATCGCTTCACAACATGCCTGGCATTCCAACGGGTCATGCCGCGATTGAGGTAGGGCCGATGGCTTGTGCGTCACGTGGTATGAAGGTTGTTTTAACGGGGCGCACCGCCCATGCGTCCCAACCTGAAACAGGGGTGTCGCCCGCGCTCGCCATTTCTGAATTGATCCCCGCGTTGACAGGGTTGGCGACACATGGACGCCCGCAGGACCCAAGCTTTACGCTAGCAACGGTGACACATGTCCGCATCGGCGAAGCGGCCTTTGGCGTCGCGCCTGCGCACGCTGAACTTTGGGTCACACTTCGTACGCAACAAGACGCGACCATGGATGCTTTGGTAGCGCGGGCAGAGGGATTGGTGACCGCAGCTGCGTCTAAATTTGGGCTGGGTGTTGAGATCACTTATCACGATGTTTTCCATCACTGTATGAATGCGCCTGAGGCGTCAGCGATATTAGAAACGGCGATCGTGAGCGAAGGGCTCATGCCTGTCAGAGGGTATTTACCGATGCGTGCATCTGAGGATTTTGGGCGGTTTGGACACATATCGAACGCGGCGATGTTCTTGCTCGGCGCAGGGACCGACATGCCCGCACTTCACAACCCCGATTACGATTTCCCTGACGAGCTAATCAAAACAGGTGCGAATGTCTTTATTCGTGCTCTGCAGCAGTTGGTCTATTAGCATCTTGTCTACTGGAGTCCTTGTTCTACCTTTCATCCCGTAAATGAGGTGAGTAAACCAGTGAACCAGCCAGCAAAGTCTGTAACTGTTTGGTATGACAGCCAGTGCCCACTTTGTGCACGTGAGATCGCTTTGATGCGGCGGCTCGACCGCAGAGGGGCGATCGATTTTGTCGACGCCTGCGATCCGAACACGTCATGCCCATTGGATCGGACCGCAATTCTCGAACGGTTTCATGCGCAGGTCGGCGATCGGTTGTTTTCGGGCGCTGCTGCCTTTGCCGCCATGTGGCGTGCGATCCCCGTTTTGCGACCTTTGGGCGTCCTCGCAGGCTGGCCGCCGATGACGCCACTTTTTGAAGCGCTCTACAAAGGCTTTCTTAGGATTAGACCGCGATTGCAACGGGCCTTGGGCGGTTAACTGTTCGGCCGTACCCGCGCGGCTGATTTATCCGCAAACGCCGCGAGCCGCGCACGGGCATCGGGTTGTGTGTTCACAACGCCTGCGACGACGGACTCCGCATAGGCGGCATCCATCGCGGACATGTTCCGCATGTGGCTCACCGCCGAGCAAATCGCAAAGTTCGACAGTGGAAGGTTTTCAGCGGCCTTTTGCGCGAGCTCCAGTGCCATATCCAAACTCGACCCTTCGGTATGGTATTGCGCGAGGCCAATATCGACGGCTTCGGTCCCTTGATACACGCGGCCCGTGAGCATCATGTCGATCATCCGCGCTTTGCCCACGAGGTCGGTCACGCGGATGGTCGCGCCGCCACCTGTGAACAATCCGCGCTGTCCTTCGGGAAGGGCAAAATAGGTCGTGTTGTCCATGACGCGAATATGTGCGGCGCTCGCCAATTCGAGGCCACCCCCTACAACGGCACCTTTCAGGGCTGCGATGATCGGAACGCCGCCATATTCCATCTTATTAAAGGCCTCGTGCCAGCGCAGGCAGAGATGCATGAAATCGGCGGGGCTACGGTCTTCGCGGTGATGTTCCACGAGGTCGAGGCCCGCGCAGAAGTGATCGCCAGATCCCGCTAAAACCACAGCACGCACGCCGGCGCGAGGGGCGGCCGTAAAGAAATCGACCAGCTCTTCAATCGTCGCACTGTCGAGAGCATTCCGCTTTGCTGCGCGGTTGAGCGTTACGAGCAGAACACCGTTGTCCTGTTCCGCGATGTCGAGGTTTGCATATCGGCTGCTGTCGATTGATATGGTCATGGGGTGGTCCTGTTTCATCATTTAGTGACAATTAACAACGTAGATGTGGTCAATCTATCGCAAGAACTGACGAATAATTTGCTGAAAGTGACAGGTTAGGGCAGGGTGATGCTCAAATGAAAAAGAGTGACCCAATATACCCCACCGTGTCCCGTGCGTTCATCCAAGACTGGGTTGACGCATTGGAGCGGTCATTGCCGCTGGACAGGTTCGAAAGTGTCCTCACTGATATTGGCCTGACCGACGGTGTGGTCAGGGTGACGCACGACCAAATCGTGATGCTCTATCAGAGGATCGCGATTGAGACGGGCGATGAGATGGTTGGCCTTTGGGGGCGCCCCGTGCGGGCGGGTGCGTTGAAACTGCTCTGCGGTTCTGTGCGGGACGCGTCCTCTATGTCAGCCGCGCTTTATCGGTTCGTTCAATACTGGAACATCGTTCTGGACGATGTGAGGTTGGAGCTGTCAAATGCGAACGGGCACATTGCTCTTTCGATCACAGAGACCGCAGAACAGCCTGCCAATCGGTTCGGCGTGCTGCTCGTTCTAAAGCTCGCGCATGGCATCGCGTCGTGGCTCGCTGGATTTGAAGTGCGTCTGAACGAGGTGCAGTTCGGATTTGAACCCCCTGATTTTGCATCCGATTATCCGGTTCTATTCCCATGCCCCGTTTCGTTTTCTCATCAGAAATCGACGATCGTATTCAGTAAAGATCTGCCCGATACGATCCTTGCGAAAAGCGATGCAGAGATGAGGGAATTCCTTGTGAGAGCGCCACGAGATTGGATTTTTACGGCGTTTCGCGAACATGCATTGTCACTTCGCTTGCGGGAAATGGTTTTGGCGTCTGAAGGGTTTAATCTGTCGTTGGTTGAGGCGGCGCAAATGATGAATGTCACCTCGCGCACCTTGATGCGTCGCTTGGATGCCGATGGAACGACATTCCAGTTGATCAAGGACGGCGTTCGGCGTGACGTGGCGATGCGTGAGCTTTCGTCTGGAACAAAGTCGATTGAGGCTATCGCGCAGGACGTCGGGTTTGCCTCGGCTGCGAATTTTCACCGTGCGTTTCGACGGTGGACGGGCCAAACGCCACGGGCTTATCAGTCGCGTAAGAAAAGGGAATAAATTTGATCATAAATTTATAACGAAGGACTTTATCGGTTCTTTTTAAACGTATATCCAGTGTCAAACTGTTTGCTCAAATCTAGCGGAGCGGAGCCCATGTCACAGGTCATCGAAGAATTGGCCGGCGTCCCTTTGGATCGTTTGCATGAAATCGCGAAACGCGAGGCGCAGCGCTATGTGAAGAGCCGTCCAAAGACGCAAAAGGCCCTTAAATCAGGGTCCGCGTCCTATTTGGACGGCGTTCCGATGCATTGGATGAAGGACTGGCCGATGCCGTTCCCGATGTTGGTGCAAAAGGCCAAAGGAGCGCAGATCACCGACCTTGATGGGCATAGGATCGATGATTTTTGCCTTGGCGACACGGGTTCAATGTTCGGCCATTCCCCGAAACCCGTTGCGAAAGCGATCCGCAAACAGGCGAAACGCGGGCTGACCTATATGCTCCCGACCGAGACCGCGCTGACGGCTGGTGCCTTGCTGACGGAACGGTTTGGGGACTTTGCATGGCAGATCGCGACCACGGCGACGGATGCGAACCGCTTTGCCTTGCGCGTGGCCCGCGCGGTGACGGGGCGGCCCAAGGTTTTGGTGTTCAATGGATGCTATCACGGCACCGTCGACGACGCGATGGTTGAACTGCGTGGTGGTCAGACAGCGACGCGTGAAGGGCTAGTAGGGCAGGTGGCTGACCTCACCCAAACGGCAGTTTGTGCTGAATTCAACGATCTGGCGAGCGTCGAGGTCGCGCTGAAATCGGGTGAGGTTGCGGCCATTTTGACTGAGCCTGTCATGACCAACTCTTGCATGGTGCTTCCACACGAGGGGTTTCATGCAGGGCTGCGGAAACTGGCGAACCGATATGGCGCGCTTCTGATCATTGATGAAACGCATACGATTTCATCGGGCTTGGGCGGCTATACCCGCGTGCATGGACTCGAACCTGACATTTTTGTTGTTGGGAAATGTGTGGCGGGCGGAATGCCGACCGCCGTTTGGGGGCTCGCACCCAAGGTTGCGAAATCCTACCTGCGGTATTGCGCGGAAAAGCCGAGCGGTCATTCGGGGATGGGCACCACGCTCTCCGCCAACCCGATGCAATTTGCTTGTCTCACGGCCACGCTGTCCGACGTGATGACTGCCGAGAACTACGAACACATGGAACGTGGCGCTGCGCGACTGGCTGACGGTTTGGCGGACGTGATCCAGCGCCATGGTGCCCCGTGGCATGTGGTCCGTGTTGGCGCGCGTGTCGAATTTATCTGCGCTAAGGGGCCGCTCAATAACGGGACCGAGGCCGCCACGGCTCATATCCATGAGGTCGAGGCCGTCGTACATACGGCGCTCTTAAATCGTGGCTGCCTGATCGCGCCGTTCCATAATATGATGTTGGTCAGCCCTGTGACCACACATGACCAGATTGACCGCCTTGTCGCTGCGTTCGATGATGTGATGTCCGACCTCTTCGCCAAAGGAAAATCCTGATGACCCAAACCTGTCCCTCTGGCGCGAGTGTTGCCGAAGCTGAAGCGTTTCTCGAAGCGCATCCTGAAATCGAAGCGATTGATATTGTCCTGCACGACTCTAACGGGATCGGGCGGGGCAAGATCATTCGCCGCCACGAACTGTTGTCGATATATAAATCTGGTCGTCACATCCCGATTTCGATCCTCGGTCTCGATATATGCGGTGAAGATGTTCATGAAACGGGTCTGATCTGGGATCAGGGCGATGGCGATCTGCGGGCGTGGCCTATTCCAGGCACATTGAAACCGCTCCACAACACCACGCCGCCCAGGGCTGAAGTGTTCCTGTCGCTTTATGAACTCGACGGTCGCCCGATGACTTCTGACCCGCGCCATGCGTTGCAGCGGCAGGTCGATGCATTCGCGGCCAAGGGTTTGAAACCTGCGGGTGCGTTTGAGTTGGAGTTCTTCCTTCTCGACAACGAACGCGATGCCGATGGCAAAGTACGCCCTGCACGTGACGTTTTGGATGGTCGGAAATCTAGTGGCAAGACCGAGGTCTATTCCGTCGATCATCTACACGGCATGCTGCCGCTTTTTTCGGACATCTACGCGGGCGCTGAGACGGCTGGGATCAAGGCAGAGACCATGATTTCCGAATATGCACCGGGTCAGTATGAACTCACACTGCATTACCGCGAGGATGTGATGCAGGCGGCAGACGACCTTGTGCGGCTCAAACGCATTGTGCGGCAACAGGCGCGCGCGCACGGGGTGACGGCCTGTTTCATGGCGAAACCGATTGAGGATTACGCAGGCTCCGGCATGCATTTCCACGTGTCTTTGCAGGATGATGCGGGCAACAACGTCTTTGCCGAGGCAGAAGGCGAAGGCTGGACCGATACGATCCTCCACGCGATTGGCGGACTGCGGGCGACGATGGGTGAATCCATGCTGGTCTTTGCGCCGCACCTCAATTCGTGGCGTCGTTTCGCAAACCAAAGCTATGCGCCAGTATCGACCGCATGGGGTGTGAACAACCGCTCTGTCGCGCTCCGCATTCCCGAAGGCGATGTTAAGGCGCGCCGCATTGAACATCGTCCCTCTGGCGTGGATGCGAACCCATATCTGATTGGGGCGACGGTTCTGGCGGGCATTCTGCACGGCATTGAGAACCGCATTGATCCAGGTCCAGAAACCACGGGCAACGCTTATGACGAGGACCCCGCAGGTCCGCCGATCCCACGTGATTGGCGCAGTGCGATTGATATGGCGGTAAACTCGGATTTCCTGAAGTCGGCCTTGGGCGAAGATATGCATCGCACCTTTACGGCGGTGCGTCAGGCCGAATACGACCGTGTGGCACGCACCATCAGTAACGTGGATTACGACCTCTATCTTTACACGATCTGATCGTTTTTAGGTTTCTTTGTCCTCGATCAAGGTTTATCGGACCCACGCCGCTATGTGGACCGATAGCCAGAGAGGACATGCCATGCCCAAAGATCAGCCCCAGACCCGTCGTTCAGAGCTTTTGATGCCTGCGGGCTCGCTTGAGCGGTTGAAGGTTGCTGTTCTTTATGGGGCGGACGCTGTTTACCTCGGCACGCCCGATATGTCGCTGCGGACGAAATCCAAGTTCTCGCTTGAGGATGTCAAAGAGGGCGTCGCCTTTGCCCATGCGCATGGCGTGCGGGTTTATCTGACGCTCAACCTCTTCACGCATAACAAAGACGTCGAAAAGCTAGAGAGCTTTATTGAGACGCTGAAAGACATCCGTCCCGATGGTGTGATCATCGCGGATCCTGGCGTCTTTAACTACGTGCGCAAACACGCACCTGAGCTGAACCTCCATATCTCGACCCAAGCGAACGTGTGTTCATGGCTCACGGTAGACTACTGGAAAGACATGGGCGCCGAACTGGTCGTTTTGGCCCGTGAAGTCACCTTTGCCGAGATGGAAGAAATCCGCGAGAAATGCCCTGACATCCGCCTAGAGAGCTTTGTTCACGGCGCGATGTGCATGACCTATTCGGGCCGCTGCCTATTGTCGAACTTCATGGCCGAACGCGGCGCGAACCAAGGCAACTGTGCGAACTCCTGTCGCTGGCATTATAAGGTTCACATGAAGCTCAAGGACGGCACGATCAAAGAATTGCCGCTGACCGAAGAGAACCTCGAACTGTTCGAGTTTGTGTTGGAAGAGGGTGCTCGCCCCGGTGAATTCATGCCCATCGAAGAGGATTGGCGCGGCTCGTATATCCTGAACTCCAAGGATATGTGCCTCATGCCGAAACTCAACGACTTGCTGCGCATCGGCGTTGATAGCCTCAAGGTCGAAGGGCGGAACAAAAGCCCGTATTATGTCGCCACCGTTGCCCGCGCGTATCGCCGAGCGATTGATGACTATTACGCCGATCCCGAAAACTGGTCGCCGGATCAGTATATGGACGAACTCGTCGGTGCGACGAACCGTGGGTTTACCATCGCGTTCCACGAGGGCCGCCTCCAGAACTACGCTCACAACTATGACCACACCAAAGCGATGGCGCCGTGGGAATTTGCGGGCATGATCACTGAGGTTCGCGAGGACGGTCTGGTGATGAACGTCAAAAACCGTCTCGACGGCGGCGATGTTCTGGAATTCCTGCCACCCGATCCGAAAGTAGAGCCTGTTCTCTTACGTCTCTACGAATACGAACTCGCCAATAAACCGGGTGAGGTGGCGGATTACGTTGTAGGCAGCCGTGGCGATCAGGTATTTATCCCGTTCACAGCCTTTGACCGCGAAGACCCGGAAGCGATCCGCCGTAATTTCCCTCCGTTCACCATTGTGCGCTCCGAGGCCATGCTGACCGACGACGACTGGCGTCGGTTCAAGCTCGATAAAACGGCGCAGAAAATTGAACTGGGGCAGGACGCCTATAAGGGTGCCTATCGCAATCAGGTCAAAAAACTGCAGGACGCCATCGGCTCTGAGCAGATGGAAAAACGGTCCAAAACCTCGCGCTCTGGTGCGGCTGGCTGCTGTGGTCGTGGCTGCAACGGGTGTCTGATGTTCTGGAACGATCCCGAATACGCAAAGGCCCGTGAGTTGCTCAAGCAAAAGAAAATGGGCGAGATGTTGGACCGCGATATGCGGGAAAAAATCTAAGTTGGATTTTCACTTTAGCATTCAAACTTCATTAAGCACTTCCCCCTAAGGTCAGGGCCTGCAGTTGCGGAAACTTGGCTTGGGGAAGTGTTATGAAATATGCGCCAATCGACAGTGTTTCGGTTCCGTCCTTTCCTGTGAGGCAGGTGTCCCGATATGGCGCGCGGCTCTATCAGCGCGTTTTTAAGCGGTTGATTGACACGTTGCTCGTCGTGGTGTCCTTGCCGATTGTGGTCCTCGTCATTGGGGTTCTTGCGCTGGTCATCCGTCGCGACGGCGGCCCTGCATTCTTTGTGCAACCGCGCGTTGGTCTGAACGGAGAGGTATTTCCCTGTTTCAAACTGCGCACGATGCATATCGATGCTGAAGCGCGGTTGACTGAGATGTGCGCCACCGATCCGATCATTGCCGCGGAATGGCATCGCGATCAAAAGCTCCGTATTGATCCGCGTATCACAAAATTCGGCTGTTTCTTGCGGCGGTCCAGCCTCGATGAATTGCCACAGCTTTTCAATGTGTTGCGCGGTGAGATGAGCATCGTTGGCCCGCGTCCCTTCCTCCCATCCCAAGAAAACCTTTATCGTCGTGCAGGCGGTCGCGCCTATTATGCAATGCGTCCTGGCATTACGGGGTCTTGGCAGGTGGCGGGGCGTGGTGACACTCGGTTTGTCGATCGTGTGGGATTTGATGACGACTACCATTCCCGTCTTAGTTTTAAGGAGGACCTGATGATCCTCCTTAAAACGGTCGGCGTCGTCATCAAAAGCACGGGGCGCTAACCTTAGGTTTGGTAATTGAGGATCGGTGACAGCCACCGTTCAGCCTCAGCCACGCTCATGCCTTTGCGGTTCGCGTAGTCCTCAACCTGATCGCGTTCTACTTTACCAACCCCGAAATAATAGCTCTCTGGATGGCCGATATAGAGGCCAGAAACAGAGGCAGCAGGCCACATCGCGTAGCTTCCCGTGAGTGAAACACCTGTCGACGTCTCCGCATCCAACAGCGTCCAAAGCGTCGCTTTTTCGGTGTGATCAGGTTGCGCTGGATAACCGGGGGCAGGGCGGATACCTGCGTAGGGCTCAGTGATCAGATCGGTCGGGGCATAGTCCTCGGACGCATATCCCCAAAGCTCGGTGCGGACATATTCATGCATCCGCTCGGCAAAGGCTTCGGCAAAGCGGTCGGCCAGTGCCTTCACCATGATCGAGGAATAATTGTCGTGCTTGGCGTCAAACTGAGCTGCGATATCGTCCTCCTCGGGGCCAGCCGTGACAACAAATGCACCAACATAATCGCCAGACGGCGCAACAAAATCAGAGAGCGCGACATTGGGGCGACCATCGCGTTTCGCCGTCTGCTGACGCAACGTGTGAAGCGTTTGGAGCGGTTCCGCGCGGGTATCATCGGTGAAAAGCTGAATGTCGTCACCGACAGATTGCGCGGGCCAGAACCCGACGACAGCCTTTGGCGCAAACCAGTTTTCATCGATGATTTTTCCCAACATAGCTTGAGCGTCCGCAAAGAGGGATCGTGCCGCGTCACCTTGCTTTGCATCGTCCAGAATAGCCGGATATTGGCCCTTTAGCTCCCACGTTTGGAAGAACGGCGTCCAGTCGATGTAGTCGGCCAATTCAGCCAGCGACCACTGATCAAAGACGCGAGTGCCGAGGAAACTTGGTGTTTTAGCCTCATACCCGCTGAAGTCGATCTTTAATGCATTGTCGCGGGCCTCTTGCAGCGTGATCCGCTTTTTACCGCGTTCTCCACGTGCATGACGCTCTGCAATGTCAGCGTAATCGGCCCGAGTCGCCTGTTTCACCTCGGCGGCTTTGTCCGACAATAGCGACGACACAACGCCGACCGCGCGGCTGGCATCGGTCACATACATTGCCTGACCGCTGGTATATTTCGGAGCGATTTTCACCGCCGTATGAACCTTGGACGTGGTTGCGCCGCCGATCAGCAGGGGAATGTCAAATCCCTCACGCTCCATCTCGGCAGCGACATGGACCATTTCGTCCAGCGACGGTGTGATCAGACCAGACAGCCCGATCACATCGACATTTTCACGCTTTGCCGTTTCAAGGATTTTCGACGTTGGTACCATCACGCCCAGGTCGATGATTTCGTAGTTGTTACAGGCAAGCACGACACCAACGATGTTTTTACCGATGTCATGCACATCGCCTTTTACCGTTGCCATCAGGATCTTACCTGCGGCCTCTTGTTTGCCGTCTTTTTCGGCCTCGATGTAGGGCGTCAGAACAGCGACGGCTTGTTTCATGACACGGGCGGATTTTACGACTTGGGGGAGGAACATTTTACCCGCCCCAAAGAGATCACCGACCACGTTCATACCGTCCATCAGTGGCCCCTCAATAACGTCGAGCGGGCGGGTCGCCCGTTGGCGGGCCTCTTCGGTATCGGCCTCAATGAATTCGGTGATGCCGTTGACCAAGGCGTGTTCGAGACGCTTTTCAACTGAGGCCTCGCGCCAAGACATGTCCTTTTCCTTGGCCTGCGCACCACCTTGACCGCGATAGGTTTCGGCAAGCTCCAGCATCCGCTCTGTGGCGTCGGAACGGCGGTTGAGAACCACATCTTCGCAGTGGTCGCGCAGTTCTGGATCGATCTCGGAATAAACAGCGAGCTGCCCCGCGTTTACGATCCCCATGTCCATTCCGTTTTGAATGGCGTGATAGAGGAACACGGCATGCATCGCTTCTCGGACGGCCTCGTTTCCGCGGAAGGAAAACGACAGGTTTGATACCCCGCCCGAGACATGAACATGCGGGCAGGCCTCGGTGATCCGTTTGGTCGCCTTGATGAAATCGACGCCATAATTGTCGTGCTCTTCAATACCCGTCGCGACCGCAAAGACGTTCGGATCAAAGATGATGTCTTCGGGTGGGAACCCTATGTCTTGGGTCAGGATATGATAGGCGCGGGTGCAGATTTCGACCTTGCGGTCTTCGGTATCGGCTTGGCCGCGTTCGTCAAAGGCCATGACGACGACGGCGGCACCATATCGACGGCAGAGGGTCGCTTGCTGGCGGAATTGCTCTTCGCCTTCTTTCATCGAGATAGAGTTGACGATGGCTTTGCCTTGAATGCACTTGAGGCCCGCCTCGATCACCTCCCATTTTGAGCTGTCGACCATGATTGGCACGCGGGCGATGTCAGGCTCTGCCGCAATCAAGTTCAGGTAATCGACCATCGCTTGTTTACTGTCGATGAGGCCCTCATCCATGTTGATGTCGATGATCTGCGCACCGTTTTCAACCTGCTGACGGGCGACATCTAAGGCTGCGGTGTAATCCGCTGCCGTGATCAATTTGCGAAACTTCGCCGACCCCGTGACGTTTGTCCGTTCACCCACATTCACGAACGGAATGTCTTTGGTCAGGGTAAATGGCTCTAGCCCAGAGAGACGCATGAGCGGTTCAACGGTCGGGATCGTGCGGGGCGCGTAGCCTTTGACTGCCTCAGCAATGGCGCGGATGTGGTCAAAGGTCGACCCGCAGCATCCGCCGACGATGTTCAACAGCCCTTCTTTTGCAAAGCCTTCAATTTGGGCCGCCATCTGTTCGGGCGTTTCATCATATTCGCCAAACTCATTGGGGAGGCCCGCGTTCGGGTAGGCGCAAATGCGGGTGTCGGCAACGCTCGACAATTCGGCCAAGTGTTCTCGCATCGCATTCGCGCCCAGAGCGCAGTTCAGCCCGATGGTAAAGGGTCGTGCATGGCGGAGCGAATGCCAGAACGCGGTCGGCGTCTGACCCGAAAGCGTGCGCCCTGACAAGTCAGTGATCGTGCCTGAAATCATGACGGGCAGGATGATGTCTTTCGCCTCAAAGACTTCTTCGGCCGCAAAAACGGCGGCTTTGGCGTTTAGCGTATCAAAGATCGTTTCGATCAGAATGATGTCGGCGCCGCCATCGATCAGTCCGTGGATTTGCTGAGCGTAGGCAACCCGCAAATCATCAAACGAAACAGCGCGATAGCCAGGGTTGTTCACATCGGGGCTAATGCTCGCCGTTCTATTCGTCGGACCAACAGCGCCCGCAACAAACCGAGGCTTCCCATCAATCGCCGTCGCGCGGTCCATTGCCTTGCGCGCCAAGCGTGCACCTGCCAAGTTCAGATCATAGACCTTATCCTCTAGCCCGTAGTCCGCCTGCGCGATGGTGGTAGATGAGAACGTATTGGTCTCTGCAATATCGGCCCCAGCCATTGCGTATTGATAGTGAATTTCCTCAATTGCGTCGGGTTGCGTGAGGTTCAACAGGTCGTTGTTGCCCTGTTGCGGCTTGTCCGAATGGATGTGGCACCCGCAACCGCCATGCCCCGTGAAATCCCCTTCGACGAGGCCGAGCTTTTGGATCTGTGTTCCCATAGCGCCGTCCAATATGAGGATGCGGTCACGGGCTACGGTGGTAAGGCTGTCAAAAATAGGCGAACGAACTGGTTTGGTCATTAAGGTATCCTTTGCTTGCGCGGGTGATACCTGCCACCGTTCGATTAGTGAAATTCAAGATCATCAAGAAGATTATGAATTTCGCGTGGTTAATGCCGTGCGGCGTCCCATAGGGCAAAGTCTGCTGCATTTGTATGCCGCAAGAGTGCTTCGACCTCTGGCAGCAGCGATACTTCCATTCGCGGCGACACGTTCAACTCTTTCAATTCGAGCTTCACATTCAACCGCGCCTCAAGGAATTCGATGAGCTTTGGTTGGGCTTCATATCGGAACACGTAATCGCATTTGGTCGGGCCGTTGTTCGCCGCGAGGAATTTGGCCTGTGAGCCGACATTGGCAAACGGCGCGGGCTTTTCTTCGCAATATTCGACGACGAACTCATCGAACGTAATGCCGCGCGTGCTGTTCTTGCTTCCAACCAAATCGTCGCGATTGCGGTAGCGATACCAACTCGAAAGCCAATCAATCGGATGACGGACGACGGCAACGGTTTGCAGACCTTCGGCACCAGCCTTTTCCAGCATCGGAAGAACGAACCGTTTGTAGCGGTAGTAGGGCGTATGTTTGAGAATCGGTGGATCGCGGAACACGGCTTGGGCACGCGGCGCGAGTGCCCCCTCAATCGCCGTTGTGCCCGTCTTGGGCACGGCCAGAAAAACAAGCTTTTCGTTCCAGAAAACAAGCATATCGATGCAAAATCCCACTCTCGGTTTGGATGTAAACTACTCTTTAATCTCTCGCGAATGAAAGTAGCCCAAGAAAATAATTCTTGAAATGTTCTCTTTTTGATCTCATAACGAATGAGAACAAGAGGCGAACAAAGGCAATGATTGCCGCACCCCTTACGGTGTGAAATAAGGATCGCAAAGATGGCAATGGCAGATATTTTGAGCATGACTGACAAGAAAACCGCCGACAAGCAAAAGGCGTTGGAATCCGCACTGGCCCAGATCGAACGTCAGTTCGGCAAAGGGTCTATCATGAAGCTCGGCAAGGATAGCCCTGTCCAAGAGATTGAGGCGACATCGACAGGCTCGCTTGGCCTCGATATCGCGCTCGGGATCGGCGGTTTGCCCAAGGGCCGGATCATCGAAATCTATGGTCCTGAATCGTCTGGTAAAACCACGCTGACCCTTCATGCGATTGCGGAAGAACAGAAAAAGGGCGGTGTTTGTGCATTCGTCGACGCCGAACATGCTCTGGACCCGATCTACGCGAAAAAACTCGGCGTTGATCTGGACGAACTTCTGATTTCGCAGCCTGACACGGGTGAACAAGCACTGGAGATCGTCGATACCCTCGTACGTTCTGGCGCTGTGTCGATGGTCGTCGTCGATTCGGTTGCGGCTTTGACGCCGAAGTCCGAACTCGAAGGTGACATGGGCGACAGCAACGTGGGCGTTCATGCGCGTTTGATGTCGCAGGCGATGCGCAAACTCACAGGTTCGATCTCAAAATCGAATTGTATGGTGATCTTCATCAACCAAATCCGGATGAAGATCGGCGTCATGTTCGGCTCGCCCGAAACCACAACTGGTGGTAACGCGCTCAAATTCTACGCCTCCGTTCGCCTCGACATCCGTCGTATTGGCGCGATCAAAGACCGTGATGAAGTGGTCGGTAACTCGACCCGCGTTAAAGTCGTAAAAAACAAGGTAGCTCCGCCGTTCAAGCAGGTCGAATTCGACATCATGTATGGCGAGGGGATTTCTAAAACGGGCGAACTTCTGGACCTCGGCGTAAAAGCTGGCGTTGTTGAAAAGTCTGGTGCGTGGTTCTCATACGGGGATGAGCGGATCGGCCAGGGCCGTGAAAACTCTAAAACCTTCCTCAAGGAAAATCCGCAGATCGCTCTCGAAATCGAAGACAAAATTCGCGCCGCGCATGGTCTCGATTTCCACATGGATGACAATGACAGCGATGATGATCTCGTCGAGATGTAATGGATCAAATTCTGACGAAAGGCCGCTCTTTTGGGCGGCCTTTTTCATTGGGCTTTACGCGGAGTAGATGGAGGGGTATTCCACCACGGACACTTTGAATTCAAGGACCGCCATGACGAGCCTTTCTGATATCCGCTCTACCTTCCTCAGCTATTTCGAACGGAATGGTCACACCATCGTTCCGTCGTCTCCGCTGGTTCCGCGCAACGACCCGACCCTGATGTTCACGAACTCGGGCATGGTGCAGTTCAAGAACTGTTTTACCGGCGTTGAAAAGCGCGATTACGTGCGTGCGACGACATCTCAAAAATGCGTGCGGGCAGGGGGCAAACACAACGACCTTGATAACGTTGGCTACACGGCACGCCACCACACGTTCTTTGAAATGCTCGGGAACTTCTCCTTTGGTAACTATTTCAAGAACGAAGCTATTCCGTTCGCTTGGGAACTGATCACCAAAGATTTTGACATCGATCCCAAACGTCTTTTGACGACCGTCTACCATACCGACGACGAAGCGTTTGAAATCTGGAAGAAAGTCGGCGTTCCTGAGGATCGCATTATCCGCATTCCGACGTCGGATAACTTCTGGCAGATGGGGCCGACTGGTCCGTGCGGTCCGTGCACCGAGATTTTCTACGATCACGGCGATCACATCTGGGGTGGCCCTCCGGGTTCGCCCGAGGAAGATGGCGACCGTTTCATCGAAATCTGGAACGTCGTTTTCATGCAGAACGAACAGTTCGAAGACGGCTCGATGAAAGCGCTGGACATGCAGTCCATCGACACGGGCATGGGTCTGGAACGTATTGGCGCGTTGCTTCAGGGCAAGCACGACAACTACGATACCGACCTGATGCGCGCTCTGATCGAAGCGTCGGCCAACGCCACCAGCGTTGACCCGGATGGCCCAGGTAAAACGCATCACCGTGTGATTGCAGACCACCTGCGTTCGACCTCGTTCCTGATCGCGGATGGTGTGATGCCGTCCAACGACGGTCGTGGCTATGTTCTGCGCCGCATCATGCGCCGCGCGATGCGCCACGCGCACCTTCTCGGTGCGACTGACCCGCTGATGCACCGTTTGGTTCCTGCGCTCGTTCGCGAAATGGGCGCTGCTTATCCAGAACTCGGTCAGGCTCAGGCCTTGATCGAAGAAACGCTCCGCGCGGAAGAAACCCGTTTCAAGCAAACCTTGGATCGCGGCCTGAAACTGCTGGATGACGAATTGTCTGATCTGCCAGAAGGTGCCAACCTACCGGGTGAGACCGCGTTCAAACTCTATGACACCTACGGCTTCCCGCTCGATCTCACTCAGGATGCGCTGCGTGAAAAAGGCCGCGCCGTAGACACCGACGGTTTCGACGCTGCGATGGAAGAGCAGAAGGCCAAAGCGCGTGCTGCTTGGTCTGGCTCTGGCGAAGCAGCTGATGCGACCGTTTGGTTCGAAATGGCGGATAAATTCGGCGTAACCGAATTCCTCGGCTATGACACCGAAACCGCCGAAGGCCAGATCCTCTCGGTCGTCAAAGTCTCTGACGTCGTCGAAACCGCAGCGACGGGCGAAACCGTTCAGATCGTGGTCAACCAAACGCCATTCTATGGTGAATCCGGCGGTCAGGTTGGCGATACGGGCTTTATCCGCACCGAAACGGGCACGGCTAAGGTCACTGACACGAAAAAGTCTGCTGGCATCTTCATCCACTTTGCGGAAGTCACCGAAGGCTCGATCAGCCGCGGTCAGGCTGCAAAGCTTGAGGTGGAACACGAACGCCGTGGCGACATTCGCGCGAACCACTCCGCAACCCACCTTCTGCACGAAGCCCTTCGTGACGCGCTCGGTGATCATGTGGCGCAGCGTGGATCGTTGAACGCGCCAGACCGTCTGCGTTTCGACTTCAGCCACGGCAAGGCGCTATCCGCCGAAGAGCTGTCGCAAGTCGAAGCCGATGTAAACGCGATGATCCGTCAGAACACGACCGTCGAAACCCGTATCATGACGCCAGACGACGCACGTGCCCTCGGTGCGCAGGCTCTGTTCGGTGAAAAATACGGTGACGAAGTGCGCGTTGTGTCGATGGGCCGCTTGCTTGGTTCGGGCAAGGGTGCGGACGGTAATGTCTATTCGCTCGAACTCTGCGGCGGTACGCATGTTCGTCAAACGGGCGATATCGGTGCGTTTGTTGTGCTCTCTGACAGCGCATCTTCCGCTGGTGTTCGCCGCGTTGAAGCCCTGACTGGTCAGGCGGCAATCGCTTACCTCAAAGACCAAGAGGCGCGTCTGAACGCTGTTGCCGCAGTGCTCAAAGCGCCAGCAAGCGAAGCCGCTGATCGCGTCAAAGCGCTCATGGATGAACGCAAGGCACTCGCAAACGAAGTCGCGCAACTGCGTCGCGAACTTGCGATGTCCGGCGGTGCAAAAGCCGAAGAGCCTGCCAAAGAAATCAATGGTATGGCGTTTAAGGCTCAAGTGCTTTCTGGCGTAACAGGCAAAGACCTTCCTGGCATCATCGATGAGATGAAAGGCCAGATGGGGTCGGGCATCATCCTCCTCATCGCAGATGCGGACGGTAAAGCTGCCGTTGCGTGTGGCGTCACCGCTGATCTGACAGGCAAGGTTTCGGCCGCAGATATCATTCGTGCGGTCACACCAGAGCTTGGCGGCAAAGGTGGCGGCGGTCGTCCTGACATGGCGCAGGGTGGCGGTGCATCGGTTGAAAATGCGGAGGCTGCAATCAAAGCAGCTGAAGCCGTAGTTGCAGGAGCATAATCATGGCTGGAGCCTATTGGATCGCACACGTCAACGTAACGGACGAGGCGGCGTATAGCGAGTATGCCAAACGCGCGACCGTCGCGATTGCGGACCACGGCGGGAAATTCCTCGCACGTGGTGGCAAGTATGAAATCCTCGAAGGCAAAGAGCGCGCACGCCACGTCGTCGCGTTCTTCCCAAGCCTCCAGATTGCTCATGATTGCTACTATTCGGACGCGTACCAAGAGGCGCTCAGCTACGCCAAAGGTGCCAGCGAACGCGATCTGCTGATCGTTGAAGCAGCCGAATAAGCACCTAAAATATTTTTAAACAAAGGGCGCGGCGTTTCTAAACGTCGCGCTCTTTGCCTTTGTGCCTCAAATATCCTGGGGGAGCGCGGAACGCGCGGGGGCAAAGCCCCGAAATGAAAAACGGACCCCGGAGGGTCCGCTTTTTTATCCGTATTATGCGGAGCGCGATTGGCGCTTCCGCTCATGCGGATCGAGGTAACGTTTGCGAAGGCGAACAGCGTTCGGGGTCACTTCCACCAGTTCGTCATCGTCGATGTAAGCAATTGCTTGCTCGAGCGACATAACGGTCGGCGGTGTCAGCTTAACCGCTTCGTCGGTGCCGGAGGCACGAACGTTGGTCAGCTTTTTACCTTTGAGCGGGTTCACTTCCAGATCGTTGTCACGGCTGTGTTCGCCGATGATCATGCCAGTGTAGACAGGATCTTGCGGGTTGATGAACATCTTGCCGCGATCTTCGAGGTTCCAGAGTGCATAGGCCACAGCGGTGCCGTTCTCCATAGAGATCAGAACGCCCTGACGACGGCCTGCGATTGGGCCTTTGTGAGCAACCCAACCGTGGAAGAGGCGGTTCATGACGCCCGAACCACGGGTGTCCGTCAGGAATTCGCCGTGGTAGCCGATCAGGCCGCGCGAAGGGACGTGAGCCACGATGCGGGTCTTGCCGTTGCCACCTGGGTTCATCTCGACCAGATCGCCTTTGCGCGGGCCAGTGAGTTTCTCTACGACAACGCCAGTGTATTCGTCATCAACGTCGATGGTGACTTCTTCAACGGGTTCCATACGAACGCCGTCTTCGTCTTTAAAGATAACCTGCGGACGCGAGATCGACAGCTCAAAGCCTTCACGACGCATGTTCTCGATCAGAACGCCCATCTGAAGTTCGCCGCGGCCCGAAACGATGAACGCTTCACCGCCTGGGGTGTCTTCGATTTTGATTGCGACGTTGGTTTCAGCTTCTTTCGACAGGCGGTCACGGATGACGCGCGACTGAACTTTCTTACCGTCACGACCGGCGAGAGGGGAGTCGTTGATGCCGAACATGACAGAGATGGTCGGCGGATCGATCGGCTGCGCAGGGATCGCTTCGTTCACCGAGGTGTCAGCCAGCGTATCAGCAACGGTCGCTTTGGTCATACCAGCGATGGTCACGATGTCGCCTGCTACGGCTTCATCGATCGGCTGCTGGGACAGGCCACGGAACGCGAGGATTTTGGTGCAGCGGAAGTTTTCGATCTTCTTACCGTCGCGCGACAGTGCGTGCAGAGAGTCACCTGTTTTCAGGGTACCAGCTTCAACGCGGCCCGTCAGAATACGACCGATGAACGGGTCAGCAGACAGGGTGGTCGCAAGCATGCGGAACGGTTCGTCTTTTGCGGCCAGCTGCTTTGGCGGCTCAACGTGTTTCACAACCAGTTCGAACAGAGCGGTCAGGTCTTTGCGCGGACCGTCGAGTTCGGTGTCACACCAGCCCGAACGGCCAGATGCGTAGAGGTGCGGGAAGTCCAGCTGTTCTTCGTTCGCGCCGAGGTTCGCAAAGAGGTCGAAACATTCGTCGAGCGCGCGATCCGGCTCTGCGTCTGCTTTGTCGACTTTGTTCAGAACAACAATCGGCTTCAGGCCGAGAGCCAGCGCCTTGGAAGTTACGAATTTGGTCTGTGGCATCGGGCCTTCAGCCGCGTCAACCAGCAGAACAACGCCGTCTACCATGGACAGGATGCGTTCAACTTCACCGCCAAAGTCTGCGTGGCCGGGGGTGTCAACGATGTTGATCCGTGTGCCGTTCCATTCGACGCTGGTTGCTTTTGCAAGGATGGTGATCCCGCGCTCACGCTCAATGTCGTTCGAGTCCATTGCCCGTTCAGCAACAGCCTGATTTTCACGGAACGCGCCGGATTGCTTTAGAAGTTCGTCTACCAGCGTCGTTTTGCCGTGGTCAACGTGCGCGATAATCGCGATATTACGGATATCCATAGTGCAGCCTTAAAAGGAGAGTTGGCTGCGCCTTACCGTGCAATCGCAGCAAAAGCCACCCCTAAAGGGCTTAATGCGTGCCCGTTGTGTTGGAAAAGACGTTAATCACCACAATTCCGCCTAAGATCATCGCCAGCCCAAGGATTGCGGGGAGGTCGAGGTACTGTTTGAACCAAACCCAGCCGATGATCGACACAAAGATAATACCCATGCCCGACCACAGCGCATAGACGATGCCCACGGGCATAAAGCGCACTGTATAGGCCAACAGATAGAACGAGATCGCGTAGCCAATCACGACGACTGCCGTCGGACCGAGCTTTGTGAATTGGTCTGATGCTTTCAATGCAGAGGTAGCAACGGTTTCCGCCATAACAGCAAAAACCAGCGCGATAATATGGGTTGGCATGAACGGGCCTTTAGGTGGCTATATAGCGATCTTTGCGATGGTTAATGGCGATCACGAGGTTCACAACCAGTGCGCCTAAGAAACTGTAGGCGACTGTCGGCAGATCGCGCAAGCCTAGGGCCACGATAAAGAGTGCGGCATCAAACAGTAGTTGTGTCCATCCCGCACGGAAGCCTGTCTTCTCTTGGATATAGAGCGCGAGAATACCGATCCCACCAAGGCTCGATCCATGACGAAAGAGCGCCATAAGCGCCGCGCCTGTGACAAACCCAAAGAGGATCGCGCCAACCGCCGGCGTAAGAGTGGCGAAAACGATATGCGACGGCAGGATGGTCGTCAGAACAGAGAGCGAGGCCACCGCCACAAAGGTCTTGATCATAAACCGCAGGCCCATTCGTTTATACCCGAGCCAATAAAACGGCAGGTTCACGGCAAAGAACACGGGGCCAAAACCCCAGCCCGTTGCATAAGAAATCAGAATGGCGAGGCCCGCCGTTTGCCCCGTGACAAAGCCGAGGTGCGTCAGGACCAAAACACCGAACGACGCCATAGAGACGCCGAACGCGATACCTTGTGCGTCTTCGATGAGAGAGTGTTTTTCGGTGGCAGTCATAATTTACGTTCCAATGTAGCGGTCACGGCGGTGGTTGAAGGCGATCACACCGTTCAAAACCAGAGCGCCGAGAAGCGAAAACCCAACGACCCGTAGCGGGAGGAGTGCCGCAGCCGTAGCGAAAATGAGGATGTCAGCGGCGATCTGCACATAGCCTGCGCGAAACCCCGTTCGGTCTTGGACCATCAGCGCAATCACGCCCAAACCGCCCAGTGATGCATTGTGGCGAAACACGCCCAAGAGGCCGAACCCGCAGAGCACACCAAAGGCAATCGTGCCGAACAGCGGGTCCAGGTGATCAAAGGTCATCAGGTGCGGGATGTAGGCCACCATCACCGATAGGGCGGTCACGCAAATCAAGGATTTGATGGTAAACGCAGCGCCCATTCTGAACCAAGCAAACACGTAGAATGGGAGGTTGATCAGGAAAAACGCCCAGCTGAAACTGATACCTGAAATGTAGCTGACGATCAGTGCGACGCCTGCCGTTTGTCCCGTCACGAACCCCAAAGATTTGAGCATTGTCAGCGCAATAGAGGTGGTAATTAAACCAATCGACAGCCCTTGAAGGTCTTCGAGCGGGGTATGTGGGACACTATTTTGCGGGACAGGAATCGGTGCTGGCATGACCGATATATAGGTCAGTAGTGCTTACCTGTCCATCAGGCGCGTGATCTGCACCACGCGCCTGACCTTTGGTTACCCGATGAGGGCTTTGTTCAGGTATTCGTCGAGCTTTTCGAGGAAGCCAATCGTTGTCAGCCAGCCCTGATCAGGACCAACAAGCAGGGCGAGGTCTTTGGTCATATGACCATCCTCAACGCATTGAACCGTCACACGTTCCAGCGTCTCGGCAAAGCGCATCAGTTGCGCGTTCTCGTCCAGCTTTGCACGGTGTTTCAGCGCGCCAGTCCACGCATAGATCGTCGCGATAGAGTTGGTCGACGTGGCTTTGCCCGCCTGATGGTTGCGGTAGTGGCGGGTGACGGTGCCGTGCGCGGCCTCGGCCTCAACGATCTTGCCATCGGGTGTCATCAGCTGCGACGCCATCATGCCCAGCGATCCATAGCCCTGCGCCACGGTATCGGACTGCACATCGCCGTCGTAGTTCTTACACGCCCAGACAAAGCCGCCATTCCATTTCAACGCACAGGCCACCATGTCGTCGATCAGGCGGTGTTCGTACCAGATACCAGCCTCTTTGAATTTCTCAGCGAATTCAGCCTCATAAATCTCTTGGAAGAGATCCTTGAACCGACCGTCATAGGCCTTGAGAATGGTGTTCTTCGTCGACAGATACACAGGCCATTTCAGAGAAAGACCGTAGTTGAACGACGCGCGCGCGAAATCGCGGATCGAACTGTCGAGGTTATACATCCCCATGTAGACGCCCGCAGACGGCGCATCATAGACGTCGCGTTCGATCACGGTGCCATCCTCGCCAACGAATTTCATCGTCAGTTTGCCAGCGGTTGGGAAGTGGAAATCTGTCGCTTTATACTGGTCGCCAAAGGCATGGCGGCCAACAACAATCGGGCGCGTCCAACCGGGGACAAGGCGCGGAACGTTTTTGCAGATGATCGGCTGGCGGAACACAACGCCGCCAAGGATGTTGCGGATCGTGCCGTTCGGCGACTTCCACATCTGTTTCAGACCGAATTCCTCAACACGGGCTTCATCTGGGGTGATGGTCGCACATTTGACACCAACGCCATGCTCTTTGATTGCGTAGGCCGCGTCGATAGTGATCTGGTCGTCGGTCCGATCACGCTCTTCGATGCCGAGGTCATAGTATTTCAGGTCGATATCGAGATAGGGCAGGATCAATTTCTGTTTAATAAAGTCCCAGATGATCCGTGTCATCTCATCGCCGTCGAGTTCGACAACGGGGTTAGCTACCTTGATCTTGGTCATGGGATGCTCCGCAAACTAAAGTGTTTGCGCGCACATTAGACGAAAGTCGGACGGAACTCCAGAACTGTATGCAATTGTATACAGTTATTTTTGAAATTCTTTCGCAAACCATGGATGGGCACGAATGCGGGTATCGACCTCAGCCCAAACTGCAGGCGCACCCTTTGCGATCTTATCGCCCACGCGTCCGACCAGCTGCGCATAGCTAACGTTATAGTCAGGCCATGACCCGCCGCCGTTCTCAAGGTTTGAGGCCAAAGGCTGCACGCGGTCGATAGACTTGGCAAAGATCGCGTCATCGCTTTCCGCCGCCTCAAACTCTTCCCAGAGCGCACGTAGTTTCGCACCTTGGGCGGGCGGCAAAAGGCCAAAGAGACGATCCGCCGCCAGTCGTTCGATCTGTTCTTGTTCGGCAGGGTCAAAGTCACCGTGGATCGGCGTATCACCTGCGTCGATCTCGACCAGATCATGGATCAGCAACATGCGGATCACGCGGCCGATGTTCACGGGCTTGATCGCATGAGAGGCCAGCGTCATCGCATAAAGCGCGATATGCCAACTGTGTTCGCCAGAGTTCTCGTGCCGCGATCCGTCGCAGAGTTTTGTCGCGCGGTAGACGGACTTTAGCTTGCAGGCCTCTAACAGGAACGCCAATCGCAGCAGGTAGTCAGTGGACGCGGTCGAGGCTGTCCCATCGAGCATCGATTTCGCATGGGAATAAGCCTCAGGCCAACTCTCGGCCAAGGGACGCGCCCGTCCGGTCGTCAGATTGCCGCGCACGACCTCAACATGATCAGGCACAGGGTTGGGCGCACAGAGCGTTTGATACATCGGCTGCGCTGTATCCAACCGTTTGGCAAACTTAGCCGTTGGGGTTTGGGCGGCTTCGAATTCGTCCCAGATGCCGCGAAACTCTTGGGCTTGGGGTAGGGGCAGCAGGCCAAAGATACGGTCGGCAGCTTTGCGTTCGGCCACGGCCACCGCGTCCCAATCGTGTGCCTCATGGATGGGGTGATCGCCAGCGTCGATCTCTACGATGTCATGAAGCAGCAGCATCGCAATAGCGCGGTCCACGTCCACATCGGGCGCGGTGGTATCGCCAAAGACCAACGCGTAAAGCGCAAGGTGCCAGCTATGTTCGGCGCTGTTCTCCGGTCGGCTGCAATCAATCAGCAGATTGGCGCGGTCTACGGATTTGAGCCTGTCCGCCTCGTTCAGGAAAGTAAACTGAGCGGACAGGGTTGATGTCATTGGGATGATGCCTCGAATTGGGCTTTGCGTTGCGCGAGAAGGTCGCGCGCTCGGGCTTCGGCGCGGCGCACACGGATGGCCGTGTTGAACGCTTCTTGAAGCGTCTGTGACGACGCTCCAAGGATTTCTGCCACTTTGCGAACGATCTGATCGTCCCCGCTGCGGGCCTCGTCTTCTAGCGCCAATTGCGCCAGTTCGTCGGCCATATCATCCAGTAAAGCCATGGATCAGCGCGTGTTTTCCGTCAGGCGACGGCGCACGTAGCCCTGAACAGAGTTGATCATCGTGTCCATGTGCGGGTCTTCAAAGAAGTGACCAGCGCCATCCACCACGTCATGCGTGATGGTGATGCCTTTTTGGTCGTGCAGTTTGTTCACAAAGGTTTCGGTATCTGCGGGCGGTGCCACGCGGTCAGCCGAACCGTTGATGACCAGACCCGACGACGGGCAGGGCGCAAGGAACGAGAAGTCGTACATGTTGGCAGGCGGAGCCACCGACACAAAGCCAGTGATCTCTGGGCGGCGCATCAAAAGCTGCATACCGATCCACGCGCCGAACGAGAAACCAGCGACCCAGCAGTGTTTTGAACCAGTGTTCATCGACTGTAGGTAGTCGAGGGCCGACGCCGCATCAGACAGTTCACCAATGCCCTGATCGTATTCACCTTGGCTGCGGCCTACGCCACGGAAGTTGAACCGCAGAACGGTAAAGCCGAGGTTATAGAACGCATAGTGCAGATTATAAACCACACGGTTGTTCATCGTGCCGCCAAACTGCGGGTGCGGGTGCAAAACGATTGCAATCGGTGCGTCACGATCTTTTTGCGGATGGTAACGGCCTTCAAGCCGGCCTTCGGGACCGGGGAAAATCACTTCGGGCATGGTGCTCCCTGCGCGTTATGTAGGGTGTCGGAATTCTTGACTATAATTCTCGGACACCTTAGAAGGATTCTAAATTATCAGGACGGACGTCCTGTGGGCTGTGTCGGAGTTAATGAGGCAGACCGCTTACGTCAATGATCTTGCGCATGAAATGGGCGTTCTGACAGGGGTATATGTATGAAACTGAGCACCAAAGGCCGTTATGCGGTGGTTGCACTGGCGGATCTGGCCCTTCAGCCCGAAGGATCGCTCGTCACTTTGGCCGAGATTTCCAAGCGTCAGGACGTGTCGCTGCCCTATCTCGAGCAGCTTTTCGTCAAGCTGCGCCGCGATGGATTGGTCGACTCTGTCCGTGGTCCAGGTGGCGGATACAAGCTGTCCCGTCCAGCCTCTGAAATCCGCGTGTCGGACATTCTGACCGCCGTCGATGAAACCGTCAGCGCCATGCACAAAGGGGCAGGGGCATCGGGTGCGAACTCTGGCAGCCGTGCGCAATCCCTGACCAACCGCCTGTGGGAAGGCCTCTCTGCCCATGTCTACGTCTTCCTTCATCAGGCGCGTTTGTCGGACGTGATCAACAACGGCCTTGCGCCGTGCCCTGCCGTTCCTGCCCTGTTCGAGGTGGTGGACGAGTGACCCGCACGTATCTGGATCATAACGCGACGGCGCCATTACGTGCTGAGGCCAAAGAGGCCATGATTGCCGCGATGGATATCGTCGGCAATCCGTCGTCTGTGCATTCAGAAGGTCGTGCGGCGAAGGCTTTGCTTGAAAAATCCCGTCTGCAGATTGCTGAGGCTTTGGGTGCAGGCAATGCTGATCTGGTGTTTGTCTCTGGCGCGACAGAGGCGGCGGCGCTGGCCTGTGCCGGTCGCACGCTTAAAGGTGCGCAGATTGAACATGACGCGGTTGGCGCATGGCTCGATATGTCGTTGCCTGTTAATGCAAACGGCATTGTAACTGTCGACGATCCCACGAATAGCTGTCTGCAACTGGCAAACTCCGAAACGGGAGTCATTCAGAGCCTCCCTAATGGTTTGGCGGTATCTGATGTGACCCAAGGGTTCGGCCGCATTCCGTTTGCCTATAGCTGGGCGGGCGTTGAGATGGTCTTTGCCTCCGCGCATAAAATCGGCGGGCCCAAAGGCGTCGGTGTTCTCGTGATCCCGCAAGGTCACGACCTCAAGGCGCAGTTGTTGGGCGGTGGTCAGGAAATGGGACGCCGTGCTGGGACTGAGAACCTGATCGGCATCGCGGGCTTTGCGGCTGCTGCGGTGGCGGGGCAGAAAGACCTCGCTGATGGGCGCTGGGACGAAGTCGCAGAATTGCGGAATTTGTTAGAGGCACGTATTGCCGATGCCTCAAAAGAAACTATTTTTGTCGGGAATGCCGTTACGCGGTTGCCCAACACCTCGTGCTATGTGACACGGGGCTGGAAAGGCGAAACCCAAGTAATGGCGATGGACCTCGCCGGATTTGCGATTTCAGCAGGATCAGCGTGTTCATCCGGCAAGGTAAAAGCCAGCAGAGTTTTGCAGGCGATGGGATTGGACGAAGTCGAAGCCGCTAGCGCGACGCGGATTTCGCTTGGTCTGGAAACAACGAAGGCCGAAGTGCTGGCATATGCCGATGCTTGGGCTGATCGATACAAAAAGATGCGCGCACGCGCCGCTTAAGAGAGGAAAGGTCATGGCTGCACTAGACCGCCCCGAGTTGGACGTAAAAGAAGGTGTCGATCAAGACACCGTAGATGCCGTTGCAAAGCTTTCGGGCAAATATAAATACGGTTGGGAAACCGAGATCGAGATGGAATACGCCCCCAAGGGCGTAAACCCCGATATCGTGCGCCTGATCTCTGAAAAGAACGAAGAACCAGAGTGGATGACCGAATGGCGTCTGGCTGCGTTTGAGCGTTGGGAGACGATGACTGAGCCCAAATGGGCGATGGTCAACTATCCCGAGATCGATTTTCAGGACCAGTATTACTACGCCCGTCCGAAATCGATGGCTGAGAAGCCCAAGTCGCTCGACGACGTCGATCCGAAACTCCTTGAGACCTACAAAAAGCTCGGTATCCCGCTCAAAGAGCAGATGATCCTTGCGGGCGTTGAGGGCGCTGAGGACTACAAAGAAGGCGAACGTAAGGTCGCCGTCGATGCGGTCTTTGACTCTGTGTCGGTCGGTACAACGTTTAAGAAAGAGTTGGAAAAGGCTGGCGTCATTTTCTGCTCGATCTCTGAAGCGATCAAAGATCACCCTGAGCTGGTCAAAAAATACCTCGGCTCTGTGGTTCCTGTGTCTGATAACTACTATGCCACGCTGAACTCTGCCGTGTTCTCTGACGGGTCGTTTGTCTATATCCCGCCGAACACCCGCTGCCCGATGGAATTGTCGACCTATTTCCGTATCAACGCGGAAAACACGGGCCAGTTCGAACGCACGCTGATCATCGCGGATAAGGGCTCTTATGTGTCTTACCTCGAAGGCTGCACCGCGCCGCAACGCGATACCGCACAGCTCCATGCTGCGGTCGTTGAGATCATCGTCGAAGAAGACGCAGAAGTGAAATACTCCACCGTTCAGAACTGGTTCCCAGGTGATGAAAACGGCAAAGGCGGCATCTATAACTTTGTGACCAAACGCGCAGACTGCCGCGGTGATCGGTCCAAAGTGATGTGGACGCAGGTCGAAACAGGCTCTGCCGTCACTTGGAAATACCCGTCCTGCATCCTGCGTGGTAACGATAGCCAAGGCGAGTTCTACTCGATCGCGATCGCCAACAACTACCAGCAGGCCGATACGGGCACAAAGATGATCCACCTTGGCAAAAACACCAAGAGCCGGATCGTGTCCAAAGGCATCTCGGCAGGTAAGGCGCAGAACACCTACCGTGGTCTGGTGTCGATGCACCCGAAAGCTAAAAACAGCCGCAACTACACCCAATGTGACAGCTTGCTGATAGGCTCTCAGTGTGGCGCGCATACCGTGCCTTACATCGAGGTTAAAAATAACTCGTCCCGCGTGGAACACGAGGCAACCACCTCCAAGGTTGATGACGATCAACTCTTCTACTGCCGCCAGCGCGGTATGGACGAAGAAGAGGCCGTTGCTCTGGTGGTGAACGGGTTCTGTAAGGAAGTGCTTCAGGCGCTGCCGATGGAATTCGCTATGGAAGCCCAACAGCTCGTCGCGATCAGCCTCGAAGGCTCCGTCGGTTAATCTTAACGTTAATTGGTTTTACAGGTAGGCATTCTCATGATCATCACAACCACACCCAGCGTCGAAGGACATAAAATTGTGGCCTACAAAGGCTTGGTTGTTGGTGAAGCGATCATGGGTGCAAACATTGTGCGCGATTTCTTTGCTAGTATCACCGACATTGTGGGCGGACGATCCGGAGCCTATGAAGCCAAGCTCCAAGATGCACGTGACACTGCGATCAGCGAACTTAAAACACGTGCGCTTCAGATGGGGGCAACGGCTGTCGTCGGCGTGGATCTAGACTACGAGGTGGTTGGTGACTCGATGCTCATGGTATCCGTTTCCGGAACCGCAGTTGTTTTGGAGTAGGGTGAGATCATGTCACGACAACCAAGGCAAATGCGGCGTCGCCTCGCGTATCTCAGTAAGATACTGAATACCGAGCGCATGACAGAGATTGTTGATATCGGTTCAAACCCGATGAACACTCCTGATTACGATCAGATGGCCAAGGCTGGCATCGTTCGGGTCACTGGTTTTGAACCGCAGCCTTCAGCTTTTGAAAAACTGAAAGAACAAGAAACTGAAATTGAACGTCATTTGCCATACGCGATAGGTGATGGGGAAGCGTCAGTTCTGAATGTGTGTCGTTCTCCGGGCATGACCTCTTTGTTGGAGCCCGACCCAATGTCGTTTGCCTTTCTGAACCGTTGGGCGCGCGCAAGCCGCGTCATTGAGAAGTTCCCAATGTCGACACATCGTTTGGACGACTTGGATGAAATCGTACATATGGATCTGCTTAAGATCGACATTCAGGGCGGAGAACTGACTGTTTTTCAACATGGCAGAAAGAAACTAAAGACAGCCTTGGCGGTAATGACTGAAGTGGGATTTATGCCGCTGTATAAAGATCAGCCATTGCTGGACGATCAGATGGCTGAACTGCGTGAACAAGGTTTCATGCTCCACAAGTTTGCCTTCGCAAAACAGGTGCCTCTGGGGTCGGGTTTTGAAATTCCACTTCGTCCGAGCGCTCTCAGCAGCCAGCTGGTTGACGGTGATGCAATTTTTATCAAGGACCTTCGTGACCCAGAGAAATGGGAGACTGAAGACCTCAAGCACTTAGCTCTCTTGGCTGACGGTTGTTTCTTCAGCTTCGATTTGGCGGTGCGCTGTTTGTCCATCCTGATGAAGCGTAATGTCATAAGTCGACAGAACATCATCGATTATATTGACCACCTGCAGGTAGCGGAGGTCGTTCAATGACGTCTGCAGCTTTTGGGGTCCGCGAGGCAACTTTGACCAAGAATATGGTCAAAACTAAACACTACTCCGCTGCGTACTTCAAAGAAGTAAACTACGCGGCATGTTCAAGCTATATGTCGGTCGCGCTGCAAGTGGCCGGAAACAAGATGTGGAAGGAAATTTAATGCTGGAAATCAAGAACCTGCATGTCAAACTTGAAGACGAGGACAAGCAGATCCTCAAAGGTGTGAACCTCACGGTCGAGGCTGGCAAGGTCCACGCGATCATGGGTCCGAACGGGTCGGGTAAATCGACGCTGTCTTATGTCCTTTCGGGCCGCGATGGCTACGAGGTCACCGACGGTGAAGCAACGCTTGATGGTGCTGACCTGCTCGATCAGGAACCCGAAGAGCGCGCCGCTGCAGGCCTGTTCCTCGCGTTCCAATACCCCGTAGAAATCCCGGGCGTTGGTAACCTCACCTTCCTGCGCACCGCTGTGAACGCACAGCGCAAGGCACGCGGCGAAGAAGAACTGTCCAGCGCAGATTTCCTCAAGGTCGTGCGTGAACGTGCAAAGACCCTGAAAATCGATGCGGATATGCTGAAACGCCCTGTGAATGTTGGTTTCTCGGGTGGTGAGAAGAAACGCAACGAAATCCTGCAGATGGCGATGCTCGAGCCGAAAATGTGCATCCTCGATGAGACCGACTCTGGTCTCGACGTGGACGCGATGAAACTGGTGTCCGAGGGCGTGAATGCGCTGCGCTCTGAGGGACGTTCGTTCCTCGTGATCACGCACTATCAGCGTCTCCTCGACCACATCAAACCAGACGTTGTGCACATTATGGCGAATGGCCGTATCATCAAAACGGGTGGCCCAGAGCTAGCGCTCGAAGTTGAAAACAACGGTTACGCCGACCTCTTGGCGGAGGTGGAATAATGGCTCTTCCCAAGATCAAGGCCGACGCGACCGACGCGCGTCTAGCGGCCCTGACCTTGCCGGATGGGGCAGGTTGGGCGACCGAGGCGCGTCAGTCCGCACTCTCTCGTGTGGCGGCGATGGGTCTGCCGATCAAACGTGACGAATATTGGCGCTACACCGATCCGAACTCGCTGACGTCGATTGACGCGCCCGAGGCTGCGGTATTTGAGAACGACGAGGCACCTGTTTTCAACGATCTCGACCGCCTGAAAATCGTTTTCGTTGATGGCGTATTCGATGCCGAGGCGTCAGACGATCTGTCGCTCGAGGGTGTAGAAATCGAACGTCTCTCGGATGCGATGGGCCGCGATATTCACTGGGCCAAAGACCTCTACGGTGTTCTGGAAACCCGTGGTCAAACACCGGTTCAGCGTCCGCTGGCCGCGTTGAACACCGCCTTCGCGACCGATGGGATCGTGATCCGTGTGACCAAAGAGGTGAGCAAGCCGATCAACCTGACCTACTTGCACAAAGACGTGTCCTCTGACGCGATCCTCCACAATTTGGTAAAGGTCGAAGAGGGCGCATCGGTCACTCTATTGGAAAACGGCCCTGGGGCTGCGCGTTTCAACAAGGTGCTTGAGGTCGAAGTCGCTGATAAAGCGTCCTTCCACCATGTCCGCGCCCAAGGTCGTGACCACGAACGCCGTGCTGTGACTGGCATCTTTACCCGCCTCGGCACAGAGTCCGCGTTTAAGTCCTTCACCCTGACCGTGAACGGCGTTCTGACTCGCAACGAGACCGTGATTGAACTCACAGGCGATGACGCGATTGCGCATGTTGCTGGTGCCTGCGTTGGCGATGGCCACGATTTCTTGCACGATGATACGGTGTTCATCACCCACGATGCAGAACGTTGTGAAAGCCGTCAGGTGTTTAAAAAGGTGCTCCGCAACGGAGCGACGGGCGTGTTTCAGGGCAAAATTCTTGTCAAAGACGGTGCTCAGAAAACCGACGGTTACCAGATTTCCCAAGGTCTCTTGCTGGATGACGATTCAAACTTCCTCGCGAAGCCTGAATTGGAAATCTATGCCGATGACGTGGCTTGTTCGCACGGCTCGACCTGTGGCGCACTCGACGATACAGCGCTCTATTACCTGCGCTCGCGCGGTGTTCCAAAGGGCGAAGCCACGGATATGCTGACGCTCGCGTTCCTCGCCGAAGCTCTGCAAGAGATCGAAAACGAGGAAATCGCGGATGAGCTTGGCCAACGTCTTGAACAATGGTTGGGGCGTCGTCGGTGAGCGTCACCCGCGATATGGTCGCCACATGGCGCGGACCGCGTGCGGTGATGGACAAACTTCTGTCCATGGGTCACCGCGAGGACCGCGCCTTGGCTTTCCTCATGGGGGGCTGTGCGCTGAACTTCCTCGCCACATGGCCCTACGCCGTGCGGGTCGAGGAAATTACGGGCGTCAGCTCGCGTGAACAGATCACGGGGGCGCTGTTCCTCTGGGTCTTTATCGCGCCGCTGTTT
This sequence comes from Aestuarium zhoushanense, assembly GCF_056431045.1. Taxonomy (NCBI): domain Bacteria; kingdom Pseudomonadati; phylum Pseudomonadota; class Alphaproteobacteria; order Rhodobacterales; family Paracoccaceae; genus Aestuarium; species Aestuarium zhoushanense. The sequence goes on along the minus strand of NZ_JBWKMA010000015.1, from coordinate 273,628 downwards.
TTCTACGCCCTCGCCGCTGTCAGCCATCTGGTCGCTAAGGCAATGGGCGGCAAAGGCAGCTTCTACTCTGCCCGCGTTGCGCTGTTTTGGTCCATCCTCGCGACCACACCGCTCGCGCTCTTTTACGGGCTGCTGCGTGGCTTTAACGGTGATGTGGCTGCGACCAATATCATTGGTGGACTTTGGGGACTGTCGTTCCTCTTTATCTGGGTCAAGAGCCTGATTGAGGCTGAAAAGGACGTCTGACATGTATGACGTGAATGCCATCCGCAAGGATTTCCCGATCCTCTCGCGCACGGTCAATAATAAGCCGCTGGTCTACCTTGATAACGGTGCCTCTGCGCAAAAGCCGCAGGTGGTGATTGATGCTGTGACCCGCGCGTATTCCGAAGAATATGCGAACGTCCACCGCGGTCTGCATTTCCTGTCGAACCTCGCCACCGACAAATACGAAAGCGTGCGTGGCGTTGTGGCAAAGTTCCTGAACGCCGCTGATGAGGACGAGATCATCCTAAATTCAGGCACGACCGAGGGTATCAATATGGTGGCCTACGCTTGGGCTGCGCCGCGCCTTCAGGCGGGGGACGAGATCGTTTTGTCGGTCCTCGAACACCATGCGAATATCGTTCCATGGCATTTCCTGCGCGAACGTCAGGGTGTTGTCCTGAAATGGGTTGAACCTGATGCCGACGGCAACCTTGACCCGCAAGCTGTGATTGACGCCATTTCGCCCAAAACCAAACTCGTCGCAATTACGCAATGCTCCAACGTGTTAGGCACCGTTGTTGATGTGAAAACCATCTGCCATGCGGCCCGCGAGAAAGGCGTTCCCGTTCTCGTCGATGGCAGCCAAGGCGCGGTTCACATGCCTGTCGATGTCCAAGACATCGGCGCGGATTTCTATCCGATCACAGGGCACAAACTCTACGGCCCGTCAGGCTCTGGCGCGATCTATGTGCGCAAGGAACGTCAGGCGGAAATGCAGCCCTTTATGGGCGGGGGCGACATGATCCGTGACGTGACCCGCGATGCGGTGACCTATAATGACCCACCGATGAAGTTTGAGGCGGGTACTCCAGGTATCGTGCAAACCATCGGCATGGGCGTCGCGCTCGACTATCTGATGCAAATCGGGATGGAGAATATCGCGGCCCATGAACGTGACCTTCGTGATTATGCGAACGAACGCCTGCGCGGTTTGAACTGGCTGAAACTTCAGGGCAACCCGAAGGACAAAGCAGCGATTTTCTCGTTCACGTTGGACGGTGCAGCCCACGCGCATGACATCTCGACTGTGCTTGATAAAAAGGGCGTCGCCGTCCGTGCGGGCACCCATTGCGCCATGCCCTTGATGGAGCATATGGGCGTTGGCGCGACCTGCCGTGCGTCGTTTGGCATGTATAACACCAAAGCCGAAGTCGACGTTCTCGTGGATGCGCTAGAGTTCTGTCACGAACTTTTCGGTTAAGATTTGCCAAGTGGCGATTTCGCATTGCGACCAGAAATCGCCACGGCTATAGAACGCCCTAGGCACCCGTAGCTCAGCTGGATAGAGCGCTGCCCTCCGAAGGCAGAGGCCACAGGTTCGAATCCTGTCGGGTGCGCCATTTACCTCTGAATATCGAACTCTGGCGGCGCGAGGGTGAAGCCTTCGAACTGGAACGCGGGCGATACCGTGCAGCCGACGAGCGTCCAATCACCAGTTGTTTTCGCGGCCTGCCAGTGATCTTTGGGCACGACGATTTGCGGGGCTTCACCAGCGAGCAGATCAGGGCCGAGGATGTGATCAACGGCTGGTCCATCATCATCCGCAGCCATCGACAGAACGATCGGGGCACCCGCGTAGTAGTGCCAAATCTCAACCGCATCGACCTTGTGCCAATGACTGCTTTCGCCTGATTTAAGCAGGAAATAGATGCACGTCCCCTCGGGACGGCCTTCACCATCAGCAATCCACGTTTCACGGTAATACCCGCCTTCGGGATGCGGTGTCAGGTCCAGGTGCGCAATGATTTCGTCGGATGTCATGTCCTTAGCCTATGACGCAACCAGTCGTCCTACAACGAAAAAGCCCCGCACAAGGCGGGGCTTCTCAATCAGTTGTCGACCTGATTACTTCAGGATCGAACGACCTGCGTATTGAGCGGTCGCACCCAGCATTTCCTCGATACGGATCAGCTGGTTGTATTTTGCCAGACGGTCAGAGCGCGAGAGCGAACCAGTTTTGATCTGGCCACAGTTGGTTGCAACTGCGAGGTCAGCGATTGTCGCGTCCTCGGTTTCGCCCGAACGGTGCGACATTACGTTGGTGTAACGTGCACGATGCGCCATATCGACGGCCTTCAGGGTTTCGGTCAGCGAACCGATCTGGTTCACTTTCACCAGCATGGAGTTCGCAACGCCCTGAGCGATACCATCTGCCAGACGGGCAGGGTTGGTCACAAAGAGGTCGTCGCCAACCAGCTGAACCTTGTCGCCGAGCTTTTCAGTCAGCAGTTTCCAGCCAGCCCAGTCGTCTTCTGCCATGCCGTCTTCGATCGAGATGATCGGGTAGTCAGCGCAAAGAGCGGCGAGGTAGTCAGCGTTCTCTTCAGAGGTCAGCGATTTGCCTTCGCCTTTCATCTCGTATTTGCCATCGATGAAGTATTCGGTCGATGCACAGTCGAGAGCGAGGTAGATGTCTTCGCCAGCTTTGTAGCCTGCTTTTTCAATCGCGGTCAGGATGAAGTCGAGAGCCTTACGGGTCGATTCCAGTGCAGGTGCGAAACCACCTTCGTCGCCGATACCAGTGTTGTAACCAGCAGCAGAGAGTTCTTTTTTCAGGGTGTGGAACACCTCAGAACCCATGCGGATCGCTTCTTTCACGTTCGTTGCCGAAACTGGCATGATCATGAATTCTTGGATGTCGATTGGGTTGTCTGCGTGCTCACCGCCGTTGATGATGTTCATCATCGGAACGGGCAGAACGCGTGCAGAGGTGCCGCCAACGTAGCGGAACAGCGGCTGGCCAGTGTATTCTGCCGCAGCTTTCGCAACGGCGAGCGATACGCCGAGGATCGCGTTTGCGCCCAGACGACCTTTGTTCGGGGTGCCGTCGAGTTCGATCATCGCTTCGTCGATCTCAACTTGTTCCAGAACGTCGTAGCCGACGAGTGTCTCAGCGATTTCGCCGTTGACTGCAGCAACCGCTTCGAGAACGCCTTTGCCCATGTAACGGGATTTGTCGCCGTCACGCTTTTCTACGGCTTCATGTGCGCCGGTCGATGCGCCCGAAGGAACCGCAGCGCGGCCCATGGTGCCATCTTCGAGGATGACGTCGACTTCGACAGTCGGGTTGCCGCGGCTATCAAGGATTTCGCGGGCGTGGATGTCGATGATTGTGCTCATGAAGACAGGTCCTGTGCTGAAATGTCGTTATTTTCGTCCGCTCTATAACCGTCAACTTGACGAAGGGGAAGCGGAACGAGAGCGGGATTCGCGGTAGAACGTATAAATCCCCGATGTAATGACAATAAGAACGCCCAAGAGCATGACGCCATTGATCGAGTCACCTTCGTCAAACACGATCAGACCAACGGCCAGCGCAAAGACAATTCGCGTGTAACGGAACGGTGCGATCACCGCCATGTCACCAAGCCGCGAGGCCATGATCAAAAGATAATACGCGCCCGTGCCGATCAGAACGCCCGCAACGATATAGACCCATTGCAGCGTCGTTGGACGGACGAAGCTCTCGCCGGAATAGAGCAGAATGGCCCAACCCAACGGAACGATGGTCAAAAACCCCCAAGCGGCAAGCTGGAGCGAATGTAGGTGTCCCTTAAGCGCTCGTGTGGTCACATCGCGCATCGCCATACCGAGAACCCCGATAAACGCGAGGATCAGCAGCGGATCGTAGTTCGAACTCCCTGGTTGGATCACGAGGAGAACCCCGAAAAAGCCCACGCCAATCGCGGTCCAACGCCGCCAGCCGACCTTCTGACCAAGGAACAGCGCAGCCCCCATCGTCACAAACAAGGGCAGGGCCTGCATGACCGATGAGGTCGCCGCCAATGCACCGCTCGTGAAGGCAAGGACATAGGCCCCCGTGCCGATGAATTCGCCAATGTTGCGGATCACCACGCCTTTTTCGATCAGTTTGGGCGAGAGGAGGCGAATCCCCTTAGGCAACATGAACGCCCAATAGGCCATCGTGCCGAGTGCGCCGAGGATGATTAGAACCTGACCGGTCGGCATGCCGTTCTCGCTGGCCAGCTTGATAAACATATCCTCAAGCGCAAAGCCTGCCATCGCGATGGTCATCAATATCGCGCCGCGGATGTTTTCCATGGTCTCGCCCCAAATATGTTCGCGCTATCGACTTAACTGGAAATTTGATCAAACGGAATAGAGTGTCGCAACTTAACCACGAAAAAGGGCGGCCCACTGGACCGCCCCGTTATTCGGTTCTGTCAGATCGTTTAACCGATCATCACCAGCGCATGGCGTTTCTTACCAGCCGAGAGCTTGAGCGGCTCGGCCAGATCAGCCGCGCTGAACATACGACCCGCATCCGAGCAAGGCTCATCGTTCACGCGCAAGCCACCTTCAGAGATCAGGCGCTTGCCGTCCTTACCCGTTTTGGCGAGGCCCGAACGGACAACGAGTTGCGCTAGCGAAATACCATCGGCCAATTCGCCCGCGTCGAGCGTCAGCGTCGGTAGATCGTCACCTACGCCGCCTTTTTCGAATACTTCGCGTGCGGTGGCCTCAGCCGCAGCCGCAGCCTCAGCCCCATGCAGAAGGGTCGTGACTTCGTTTGCGAGGATGATCTTCGCCGCGTTGATCTCGGACCCTTCAAGAGCACCAAGGCGTTCGCACTCTTCCACTGGAAGTTCAGTGTAGAGCTTCAGGAAACGACCCGTGTCCGCGTCGGTGGTGTTGCGCCAGAACTGCCAGAATTCGTAGGGCGACTTCATGTCAGCGTTCAGCCAGACTGCACCGTCCTGCGATTTGCCCATCTTCTTGCCGTCCGAGGTGGTCAGAAGCGGCGAGGTCAGGCCAAAGATCTGTTCGTCCACAACGCGGCGCGTCAGGTCGATACCGTTGACTATGTTGCCCCACTGGTCCGATCCGCCCATCTGCAACAGACAGCCATAACGGCGGTTCAGTTCGAGGAAGTCGTAAGCCTGAAGGATCATATAGTTGAATTCTAGGAACGACAGCGATTGTTCACGGTCGAGGCGCGATTTCACCGATTCAAACGACAGCATTCGGTTGACCGAGAAGTGGCGACCGATATCGCGCAGGAACTCGAGGTAATTCAAACCATCGAGCCACTCTGCGTTGTTGAGCATCAGCGCTTTGTTCGGCGCGTCTGTATCGTAGTCGATATAGGCCGCGAACACCTTCTTGATGCCTGCGATGTTGTCGTTGATCTGGTCTTCGGTCAGCAGCGGGCGTTCGTCCGCGCGGAACGACGGGTCGCCCACCTTTGTCGTGCCGCCGCCCATCAGGGTGATCGGCTGGTGACCGGTCTTCTGCAGCCAACGCAGCATCATGATCTGGATCAGCGATCCGACGTGCAGCGACTTCGCCGTTGCGTCAAAGCCGATATAGGCCGGTACCACGCCCTTGCTCAGTGCCTCATCGAGGCCTTGATAATCCGTGCAGTCCGAAAGGAAGCCGCGTTGCATCATGACAGCCATGAAATCGGATTTGGGATGGTAGGTCATCGTCTTGTCCTTGGTTTTCGTTCGCGGCACTCTATAAGCGGCTCAACGGGTGAGGGAAAGCGTATGTTGAAGTCTGGGGCAATTCGGGCGCTAGGTGCGATGTCTGGGACATCGTTAGACGGCGTGGATGCGGCTGTTTTGGTGACAGATGGCGTCACGATCACCGAATTCGGCCCCTCCGATTTCCGTCCCTATTCCAAAGAGGAATCAGCGGTGCTCCGCGCGGCCTTGGGGAAATGGGACGGCGCAGAGGTCGAAGCCGCCGCTGAAGTCATCGAAACCGCCCATGCGCAAATCTTGTCAGGGTTCGAAGATGTCGACCTGATTGGCTTCCACGGCCAAACCGTTGCCCATGACCCAGCGAACCGTGGCACGCTCCAAATCGGGGACGGCGCGCTGTTGGCCGAGGTGCTGGAGCGGCCCGTCGTTTGGGACTTCCGCAGCAACGATGTGAAACTGGGCGGGCAGGGTGCGCCACTCGCGCCGTTCTATCACTTCGCGCTCGCGAAATTCATCGGCGCCACCGCGCCCGTTGCATTCCTGAACCTCGGCGGCGTAGGCAACATCACATGGGTCGACCCATCAAAGGCAAAGCCAGAGGACGCAGGTGCGCTGATCGCCTTTGACACTGGGCCAGCGAATGCGCCTATTAACGATCTGATGGTTAGGCGATTGGGCGTGGATCGCGATGAAAACGGTGAGCTTGCCGCCAAAGGTAACGTGGATGAGGACATCCTGAACCGCTTCCTCGACCACCGCTATTTTTACAAAATCCCGCCCAAATCCCTCGACCGAGATGATTTCGCAGCTTTGGCGACTGAGGTCGAAACCCTCTCTGACGCCGACGCCGCAGCGACCTTAACGGCTTGTGCGGCGATGGCGGTCGTCAAAGGCATGGAACACTGTCCTTCAGTCCCCGCAAAATTGCTCGTCACAGGGGGTGGGCGGCACAATGCGACCCTCATGGCGATGCTCGCCGCTGGCCTCGATTGCGAGGTTGCGCCTGTCGAGGATGCCGGCCTCGATGGGGATATGCTAGAGGCCCAAGCCTTTGCCTTTCTCGCCGTCCGCGTGGCCCGTGGATTGCCGACTTCTTGTCCTTCGACAACGGGCGTTGGTGCGGCGGTCGGGGGCGGCACGGTCAGCCACCCCATACGCTGATCTATAGACAGCCTCGTATTCCAGTGCTAACGATAGCCGCATGAAGAGCAACGCAATCATTATCAACTGCATTATTACCTGCTGACAAACGTCACGCGGGCCGCTCTTTCACGTTTCATTCGGATCAGTAAGTTGCTAAGCCCGCAGGCGAAAACCCTGTGTGAGAGGCCGTATGACCACGATCAAACTCCATAACTCGAAGACCCGCAAAAAAGAGGTCTTTGAACCGATCGACCCACAGAACGTGCGTATGTATGTCTGCGGCCCGACCGTCTATGACCGCGCCCACCTCGGGAATGCGCGGCCAGTTCTGGTGTTTGATATTCTCTACCGCCTTCTTCGCCATGTTTATGGTGCAGAGGCAGTGACTTACGTGCGGAACTTCACCGACGTTGATGACAAAATCAACGCCCGTGCCGCCCGCGATAATCGCTCGATCCGTGACATCACCGATGAAACGATCGCGTGGTATCATGACGACATGGATGCCCTCGGCGCGATGCGTCCGAACCATGAGCCTCGCGCGACCGAATGGATCGGCGCGATGGTGTCGATGATCGAGGACCTCATCGCCAAAGGCCATGCCTACGAAAAAGAAGGCCATGTGCTGTTCCGCGTGCGGTCCTATGAAAACTACGGCGCACTGTCGGGTCGCTCGGTTGACGACATGATCGCAGGCGCACGGGTTGAGGTCGCACCGTTCAAAGAGGACCCGATGGATTTCGTCCTCTGGAAACCCTCGGACGCGCAGACACCAGGTTGGGACAGCCCTTGGGGGTATGGTCGCCCTGGCTGGCACATCGAATGTTCTGCCATGTCTTACGAACTCTTGGGCGCATCGTTCGATATCCATGGCGGCGGCAACGACCTCCAGTTCCCGCACCACGAAAACGAAATCGCCCAAAGCTGCTGCGCCCACCCAGAAGGTGGCTTTGCGAACGTCTGGCTGCACAACGAAATGCTTCAGGTTGAGGGCAAGAAGATGTCCAAATCCTTGGGCAACTTCTTTACCGTCCGCGACCTCTTGGATCAGGGCATCCCGGGCGAGGTCGTGCGGTATGTGATGTTGGATACACGTTATTCAAAGCCGATGAACTGGACCGAAAAGAAAAAAGATGAGGCTAAAGCAACTATTAGGCATTGGCATGGCCTAACTGCAGACCTGTTTCCCTCCATTGATTTTCAGCCCGACGAAAAATTTATTAACTCTTTAGCGGATGATCTGAATACCCATTTGGCACTCGTGTATATCAATCAGCTTCAATGGAATCCTCAATCTCTGTTGGATCATGCGCGTTGGTTCGGTTTCCTTTCTGATGCTACGAGAAATCAGTTCATTAATGAAATGGCGAGCAGCAGCTTTGGGATAGGAAATAGTCCTGAAGAAGCTGAAATTGCGCGTAAGTTAGACGCTTTTCGCAATACGCTGGTAGCGCTCCGTTACGCCGCGATGGAAACCAAAGATTTCAGCGCCGTTGATGCGATGAAAAACGCACTAATGGAAGCGGGCGTTGAGGTCCGCATGTCCAAAGCTGGAGTGGAACTTCTGCCCGCTGCAGGGTTCGATGCCGCGAAACTGGAGGGTCTATGATGACCAAAGAACGTCTTTACCTTTTCGACACCACGCTGCGCGACGGTCAACAGACCCAAGGCGTGCAGTTCTCAACGGGTGAAAAGCAAAAGATTGCGACCGCTCTGGATATGCTCGGCATCGACTACATCGAAGGCGGCTGGCCGGGGGCGAACCCGACCGACAGCGATTTCTTTGATGCGGTGCCTGCGCTGAACAACGCGACGATGACGGCCTTTGGGATGACCAAACGGGCAGGGCGTTCGGCTGAAAATGACGATGTTCTGGCGGCGGTGATGAACGCGAATACGCCTGCAGTGTGCCTTGTTGGTAAGACGCATGATTTCCATGTGACGACCGCACTTGGCATCACGTATCAAGAAAACACTGAAAACGTCCGCGCCTCGATCGCACATATCGTGGCCTCGGGCCGTGAGGCGCTGTTCGATGCGGAACACTTCTTTGACGGCTACAAGTCGAACCCTGAGTATGCTCTCGAAGTGGTAAAGGCCGCTTATGATGCAGGCGCTCGGTGGATCGTGCTCTGCGACACCAACGGCGGCACACTGCCGTCCGAGGTGAAGGCGATCGTTGGCAAGGTGATCGAGGCTGGCATCCCAGGCTCCCACATCGGCATCCATTGTCATGACGACACGGGCCACGCCGTCGCGAACTCTCTCGCGGCAGTGGATGCGGGTGCGCGTCAAATTCAGGGCACGCTGAACGGTCTGGGCGAACGCTGCGGCAACGCGAACCTGACGACGATCATCCCGACGCTCTTGCTGAAAGAGCCGTATAAGTCGACGCTCGACACGGGCATCTCGACCGAGGCTTTGGCGGGGATACGCAAACTTTCGCGTCTGCTCGACGATATCCTGAACCGCGTGCCTGCGAAACAGGCGCCCTATGTGGGCGCCTCGGCCTTTGCCCATAAGGCGGGCCTCCATGCGAGCGCGATCCTCAAGGATCCATCGACCTATGAACACATCGACCCCGCTTTGGTCGGCAACAGCCGCATCATCCCGATGTCGAACCAAGCAGGCCAGTCGAACCTGCGCCGCCGTTTGGCAGAGGCTGGGTTTGAAGTGGACGACAAAGACCCCGCTCTGCCGCGTCTCTTAGAAGAGATCAAAGAGCGCGAGTCCCGTGGCTATTCCTACGACACCGCTCAGGCATCGTTCGAACTGCTGGCCCGTGAAACGCTGTTCCAACCGCGTCCGTTCTTTGACGTGGACCGTTACCGCGTGATCACCGAACGCCGCCGTAATGCTAAGGGCGAAGTGATCAGTGTATCCGAGGCCGTCGTCTCCGTCTGGATCGGTACACAACGCGTGACGTCCTTCTACGAGAACGAACATGCGGACCAACTTACTGACGCGGGTCCTGTGAACGCATTGTCGATGGCGCTGGCCAAAGACCTCGGTCCGTATCAGTCGTTGATTGAGGATATGGAGCTTGTCGACTTTAAGGTCCGTATCACAAATGGCGGCACCGAGGCTGTGACCCGCGTGATCATCGACAGCGAGGACAGCACAGGCCGCCGTTGGTCCACCGTTGGCGTGTCCGCGAACATAATCGACGCGTCCTTTGATGCGCTCCTCGATGCGGTGAACTGGAAACTCGTCCAAGACGGAGCCGAACCCGTATGACCCTGAACGCCTGCGCTGAACTGGTTCGTCAGGGCGACCCTGATCGTTTTCTCGCGACAATGGCCGCCCCACCAGAGGCGCGGGCGAAACTCTTTCCGCTCTATGCCTTTAACCTAGAGGTCGCAAAGGCCCCTTGGGTGACGCGCGAACCTATGATCGCGCAAATGCGGTTGCAATGGTGGCAGGACATCGTGACCGAAGTGGTCGAGGGCAAACCGCCCCGTGCGCATGAAGTGGCGGGTCCTTTTGCAGAGGTCGTGAAATCCACCGCTCTGCCGCCCTCAGTCATTTCGACCATGATCAATGCGCGGTATTGGGACATCAACGGCGACCACTTCGAAAACGAAGAGGCCGTGATAGCTCATATCGACCGTGGTGCAGGGAGCTTGACTGTTCTGGCGGCTTTGGCGCTCGGTGCTGATGCGGAAAAAGAAGAAGCGATCCGCGAGGCCGCTATCGCCTCTGGCATCGCCAATTGGCTCTTGGCCGTTCCCGCGATCAAGGCCGCGGGCCGCAAACCTCTGGCCCATGAAACCCTCGCAGAGGTAAAGAACCTCGCCGACTACGGCCTTCGGATGCTTGCGAAACATCGCGGCACCGATTTTGGTCCCGCAGTTCCAGCCTTGCGCGCTGGATGGCGGGCCAAGGCGATCCTCTCAGCCGCTATGGCCGATCCACAATCCGTCCCCGACGGACGCCTGACCACGTCGGAGTTCCGCCGCAAGGGTACGCTCATGCTGAAACAGCTAACGGGCCGTTGGTGATCAGAGGTCTTTTGGACGCAGCGCCAACCAGATCAGCGATCCACCGGCAAGCGCGAGGAATGGCACCATCGCCACGTTGACAGCCGTCCAGCCGTCAATCGGCGACCCGCCCGAACAGTTCATCAGACCGCCCGACGCCAGCGACGCCACCGTCACGCCGCCAAAGACCAACAGGTCGTTCAGGCCCTGAATGACACCGCGTTCATGCGGCTCGTGCGCCTGTGCCAACATCGTTGTCGCGCCGATAAAGCCAAAGTTCCAGCCGACACCTAGTAGGATCAAACCTGCGTAAAAGCTCAACAGCGACGGTGACGATGCTTCATCTGCGAGCTGAACCCCAGCTAGAGCGGCAATGCCAGCAAAGGCGAGGATCACAAGGCCCGTCGCCATGATCGTCTTTACGCCAAAGCGTGCAATCAGGTGACCTGTAAAAAACGACGGAATGAACATGGCCAGAACGTGCGCGGTGACGATATCGTTTGAACTATCAACGCCGTAACCGCAGCCCACAACCGCCAGTGGGGTCGAGGTCATCACAAGGTTCATCAGCGCATAGCTGACCATACCAACGATGATTGCCACGATGATGGGCGGATGTGCGAGCAGCGCTTTACGTGTCCGCGCAATTGGCGCATCCAGAACTTTCGGCGCCGATTTGCTGCCCTTTGGCAGGTCGAGCGCGAGGAAAAGAAACAGACCGAACAGGTTGATCGCCACGATCGCGAGGTAACTGCCAAGGAACGGAATGACAGGATTGATGTCACCGACCACTTTGTTCAACTGCGGTCCGACAATCGCGGAAATCAGACCACCCGCCATTACATAAGAAATCGCCTTGGGCTTGAACGTGTCAGTCGCAGTGTCGGTGGCAGCAAAGCGGTAGAAGCCCTGCGCCGACATATAGATACCCGTGATATAGGACCCCACGAGGAACAACGGGAAGTTCGCGAAATAGAGGCCAGCCGCCGAAATCATCGCGCCCAGCATCCCCGCAAAAGCACCGAGCATGAACCCAAACTGACGGCCATTGCGCTGCATCAGCGGCGATAGCCACGGTGCAGTGGTCATTGATCCGAACACGATCATCGAAATTGGCAAGGTCGCCCAGCAAGGGTTCGCCGCCAATTGTTTGCCTGCAAGACCCCCAATGGCAAAGATCATCGGCATTTGCGCGCCCAAAATCGCTTGGGCCACCACCAGCACTGCTACGTTGCGTTTCGCGCGGCGGTCGTCGGTATAGATCGTATCCATGGGAAGTCCTAAATTCGTTACCGCCTTTGTGACGGCCTTAACACATGGCGTCAATCACATGTGCAAACGATCCGTAGGCGCGGCCGAGCCGCAGTCCCATCGCGGGCAGGTCGGTGCCTTCGGCATCTTGGGCAGTAAACAGCGCGTCACCTTCGGCCTTAATCGTGGTCGCATAGTGGAACTCATGCGCGGCCCAATGCCCAGCAAATGGACCCTGTGTGCCCGTCACCGTCCGATACCCAAGGTGCAGTTTTCGTTGTGCAAACGAGGTTTCCAACCGCAACAGCCCAGCCATCTCGTGTCGCGTGCCATCGGCATCAATCAGACCGTCACCCATGACCATATAACCACCACATTCTCCATAAATATCAGTGGTTAATGCGGTGTCCTTTAGGTTCTGGATAAAGCCCGATCCGACAATCTGACCCGCGTAAAGCTCTGGATAACCACCGGGTAGATAAACCAGATCAGCCTCCGGGATAGGATCACCATTGAGCGGTGAAAACGGAATGACTTCGGCCCCATTGCGTCGCCAATCTGCAATCATATGCGGATAGGAAAAGGCAAAGGCGCGGTCTTGGGCCAATGCGATATGCTGTGCGGGTGGAGTGAGGCCCACGTGGGTGCTTGTCGCCACAGGGCGCATCAACTTCCGCAGCGCGTCAATGTCCACATGACGACGGACAAGAGCGGCAGCACTATCCAGAAACACATCCAAATCATCGCGCTCGTCGGCTTGAACTAGGCCGAGGTGGCGGGATGGCTGAACGATCTGCGCATCACGTGGAACGGCCCCCAAAACGGGAATGCCTGTCGCAGCTAGTGCGCGGCGTAGAATGCCCTCGTGTCGCGGCGACCCGACTTTGTTCAGGATCACGCCCGCAACGGTCACGTCCGACGCAAAGCCCGTAAAGCCAGCGACCAGTGCTGCGATCGAACCCGCCATCCGCGCCGCATCGACCACCAAAACGACCGAGAGGCCCAGCGCACGGGCCAAATCAGCGCTCGACCCACGGTCATCAGGCGGCGCGCCGTCAAAGAGGCCCATTGCGCCTTCGACGATGAGGGGCCCATCACCAGCGGCGAGCGACCGAATACGATCAGGCGTCATCGCCCAAGCGTCCAAATTCACGCAAGGTTGCCCGCTGGCAACCGCATGAAATCGAGGATCAATGTAATCAGGCCCAGATTTCGCACCGCGTACGTTCAGCCCATCTTGGGCCATGGCGCGCAAAAGGCCCAAGGTGATCGTCGTCTTGCCCGATCCCGAAGCGGGTGCAGCAATGACGATCCCTGTCATGCGCTCTCTGCCGGACGACCACGCCCAAGGGGATCGAGGTTGCGCGGTTCAATGCCCGCCGCAAGGCTCTGCCAATCGAGAACCTGACGCATCAGAACCGAACGGCCCACGCAAATAATCGCAGGTGGTTCTAGCCCAGCGGCCGCGATATCGGCCTCTAGCGTGCCCAAGGTGGACTCCAAAACCTGCTGGTTCGGCGTTGTAGCATTGGTCACGACAGCAACAGGTTCCGACAGTGGACGACCCGCCTCAATCAGGCTACCTGCGATCTGAGCGATATGCTTCATCCCCATATAGATCACGAGGACTTGCGACCCCTTGCTGATCGCCGCCCAATCGAGCGACTGCGGGGTTTCGCCCGACTGGTCGTGACCCGTGACAAAAGTCACCGATTGGTTCACGTCGCGGTGGGTGACTGGAATACCTGCGTAGGCCAAACCGCCGATACCTGCCGAAATGCCGGGTATAATCCGCACAGGAACGCCATGCTGGATCAGGGTTTGCGCTTCTTCGCCACCGCGGCCAAAGACAAACGGATCGCCGCCCTTGAGGCGCAAAACCTTTTTGCCCTCTTTCGCCATATCGACGAGCTGGAGCGAGATGTCGCGCTGCTTTGCCGACGGTTTGCCGCCGCGCTTGCCCGCGTAAATATGTTCCGCATTCGAGGCGAGCGCGAGGATCGCCTCATCCACGAGCGCGTCGTAGATCACCACATCCGCTTGCTGCAGGCCGTTGACAGCATGCAAAGTCAGCAGCCCGGGATCACCAGGGCCAGCACCACAGAGCCATACCCAACCGGGTTTCAAAACGGGCCATGTCTGGCCGGAAAAGGGAAGCGAGTCGATCATGGGGTGGTTATGCCCCGTAAGTGGGCCTGAATAAAGGCGACAAACGACGCAGTTTGCTGGATTGGCGGCACGGATAACCCGTTCTATAGTCACGCCATGACGCGCAAACCCGACACCCCTTTGCGCCGTGGCTGGACCACGGGCGCTTGTGCCACCGCCGCCACCAAGGCGGCGTTGCTGCGTTTGTGGGGTGGGGCGTGGCCTGAAATGGTCTCGATCACTTTGCCCAAGGGCGAAACACCTGTGTTCGAACTGGCCTATATGGACGTAGGCGACGGTTATGCCGAAGCTGGAATCATCAAGGATGCAGGCGACGACCCTGACGTGACCCACGGTGCCTTGATCCGTGCGCGGGTCGAACGGTCGGCAGGGGGCGTCACGTTCCATGCGGGCGTCGGTGTCGGGATGGTGACCAAAGCGGGATTGCCGATCCCTGTGGGTGAGCCCGCGATCAACCCGGTGCCGCGTGCCTTAATGGATGAGGTTGTCGCCGAATTGGCCAGCGAATTTGGCCAATCCCCCGATATCGCGATCACGATCACCGTGCCCAATGGGGCAGAGCTCGCGCAGAAAACATGGAACCCGCGATTGGGGATCAAAGGCGGTTTGTCGATCCTTGGCACGACAGGCGTTGTGCGTCCGTTCTCTTGTGCGGCGTGGATTGCGTCGATCCACCGTGGCGTCGACGTGGCGCGGGCAGGGAACACGACCCATGTTGCGGGCTGCACAGGTGCGACGTCAGAGCGGATCGTGCAGGGGCTCTATGATCTGCCCGATCACGCGATGCTCGACATGGGGGATTTCGCGGGTGGTCTGCTGAAATATCTCCGCCAACATCCCGTGCCGCGCCTGACGATCGGTGGTGGCATCGGTAAGCTGGCAAAGCTGGCGCAGGGCGCGATGGACCTTCATTCGGGGCGGTCGCAGGTGGATTTCGACATCCTTGCCGATTGGATGGGGCACGACAGGTTGCGCGGTGCGAATACCGTCCTTGAGGCCTTTGAGATTTGCGGCGCGCCTCTGGCCGATCTTATTGCCGTCAAAGCCCGTGAACAGGCGTTGTCGGTGGTGCGCGATGCAGGTATCGACATCGACATCGTGGTTATCGACCGCGCAGGCAAGATTTTGGCGAGGACAGGCGCGTGATCCTTTTATTGGCTGGTACGACAGAAGCCCGCAAAATGGCGTGGCTCCTCCATGATTACGGGATCAAAGCGATTGCCTCTCTTGCGGGTGAAACCGCTTCCCCCGCGGCCTATCCGATCCCAACCCGTATCGGTGGGTTCGGTGGCGAGGATGGCTTTATCCAGTATCTGGACGATAACGGCATCTCGGCGGTCATCGACGCCACGCACCCCTTTGCAACTGCGATCACCGAACGGACGGCGCGTGTCTGTGCCCAGCGCCGATTGCCCTATATCCAACTGATCCGCGCCGAATGGGAGCCTGAGCCAGAGGATAAATGGATCATGGTTCCCGACATGGCGAGCGTGTCTGCTGTTG
Organism: Aestuarium zhoushanense; assembly: GCF_056431045.1. NCBI lineage: Bacteria > Pseudomonadati > Pseudomonadota > Alphaproteobacteria > Rhodobacterales > Paracoccaceae > Aestuarium > Aestuarium zhoushanense. The sequence continues at coordinate 257,868 of NZ_JBWKMA010000015.1, read as the reverse complement.
TCCCTGATGGCACCCGTGTTTTTGCGGCTGTCGGTCGCAAAGGTGCGGCAGATTTGAATTTGCCGAACTGTCACCTCGTGATCCGCACTGTTGATCCGCAGCCTGCAGAGGATGGCGTGACCTATATTACGGGCCGTCCGCCATTCCCCGAGGCGGATGAGGTGGAGCTGCTGAAACAGCATGAGATCGACATCGTTGTTGCCAAAAACGCGGGCGGAATGACCGAAGGCAAACTCCTCGCTGCGAGGCAATTGGGGATACCTGTTGTTATGGTTCAGCGCCCGCCGATGGCGGATGCCTTGCGGCGCGAACGGGTTCAGGATGTCTTGGACTGGGTCATGGACCTATGATCGGGCGGATCATCGAAACCGATGATTGCATCCTCGAAGGGATCGCGTGGTTGTCAGCCGCCCATCCCGAATTCAAAGCCGCCTATGACTTGACTGGTCCTCTGCCGCTTCGCCGCACCAAAGACGGGTTTGATCGGCTTTTGTCTGCGATTGTCAGCCAGCAGGTAAGCGTCGCAGCCGCTAGTGCGATCTGGTCACGGGTTGAGGCGGCGGGCATGACGAACCCTGAGAATGTCCTAAACGCTACTGAGGACGACCTTCGCGCCTTGGGCATGAGCCGCCAAAAAGTGCGTTATGCAAAGGCACTTGCGGGGGCTGGAATTGACTTTAACAATTTGCGGCAACTCCCTGATTTAGAAATCATTAAGGAGTTGACAGCTGTCAACGGAATAGGTGTTTGGACGGCTGAAATTTACGCGATGTTCGCGTTGGGTCGGGCGGATGTATTCGCCCCCGGCGATCTGGCTCTGCAAGAGGCCGCGCGGATGTTGTTCAACCTCGACGCCCGACCGACAGAGCGGGCACTGCGGAAAATGGCCGAAGACTGGAGCCCGTGGCGTGCGGTTGCGGCTCGGCTCTTGTGGGCCTACTACAAGGTAGCGAAAGACAGGGAAGGTATCCTATGACACGTGCTCTTCAGGCGGACCGGCGCGAACCGGTATCGGGCGATCTGCGCTCTGCTGTTGTGTTCCTGCATGGCTACGGTGCCAATGGGGCCGACCTTTTGGGGCTGGCAGACGTGCTCGGCGAACACCTCCCCGACACGATGTTCATTGCTCCTGATGCGCCCGAGGCCTGCGCAGGTGCGCCGATGGGGTTCCAGTGGTTCCCGATCCCGTGGATCGACGGGTCAAGCGAGGAGGAATCGCGTCAGGGTCTTGATCGTGCGTCTGATGACCTGAACGCGTTCTTGGACGGTGTGATGGTCGATTACGATCTGCTGCCTGAACAGGTTATGATCTTTGGCTTTTCCCAAGGCACGATGATGTCGCTGCATGTCGCACCTCGCCGCGAAGATGCGGTCGCGGGGATCTGTGCGTTTTCTGGTCGTCTGCTTGAGCCAGAGTTGCTCGCCGACGAACTGTCCTGCCGCCCGCCAGTTCTATTGGTCCATGGCGACCAAGACGATGTCGTCCCCGTGCAATCGCTGCCCCAAGCCGCAGAGGCGCTTCAGGCCGCTGGGTGGAAAGAGGTCTATGCGCACATCATGAAGGGCACAGGCCACGGCATCGCGCCTGATGGACTGTCGGTCGCCCTCGCGTTCATGCGTGAGCGGTTGGGCTACTGACCAAAGACAGGGCAATTTGCCTATTGTCGCGTCACTCGGCTGTTACATCGCTGCGGTTATCTGCGGGCACGTGTTGACGATATCGTGAGGCTTGATCCGTTCGGGCTACGATATATAGTTAACGCTATGCTGGGGCGGGTTGCTCCCGCTCTGGTGCCTAGAGCAGACAGAGTAGTGGAGATATGCTCCGATGGATGGCGATTTTAGGATAAATTTTGTTAGAGATCAGGCTGGGCCACGGTCGCATCCCGCGCTGGTGTTGAACGCGGACTATCGACCGTTGTCGTATTACCCGCTTTCGCTTTGGCCTTGGCAAGAAGCGGTAAAGGCGGTCTTTCTCGATAGGGTGGATATCGTTGCCACCTACGATGAAGTGGTCCGCAGCCCATCGACAGAGTTCCTGATCCCGTCGGTTGTCGTCCTCAAAGATTATGTTAAACCTCAAAAGCGCGTGGCCTTCACGCGCTTTAATCTTTTCTTGAGGGACGAATTTCAGTGCCAATACTGCGGTGGACATGGCGATCTGACGTTCGACCATGTGGTGCCACGAGCGCGGGGCGGGATTACCAGTTGGGAAAATGTGGTAGCTGCCTGTTCGCCTTGTAACCTCGCCAAAGGGTCAAAGAGCCTGCGTCAGACGGGGATGCATCTGCGAAAGCCACCGCGTCAGCCCAGCGCCGAGGAATTGCGCAACCTTGGGCGCAAATTCCGACCGAACCACCTCCATGAAAGCTGGTTGGATTACCTCTATTGGGACACCGAATTGGACGCATAAGCTGAGGAAGGTTTCAATTCTGTGCTAAGCCGCTAGACTTTATCCGTAGAGAATTGTAAGTCGCGAGCGTTAACGCTAACATAGCTAGCGTGATGTGATCTACGAGAGAGAAGCGGAGAACAGCATGGTATCGCGTGTCATTCCGGTCGAACCCTTCGACCTAGTGATTTTTGGGGGCACGGGCGATCTGGCCCGCCGTAAAATCCTGCCTGGCTTGTTCCGCCGTTATCTGTCGGGGCAAATGACCCCTGAATCGCGGATCATTGGTGCTGCACGCTCTGAGATGGATACCGAAGGGTTCCGCCAGCTTGTGGCAGACGCGATCCAAGAATTTGGCGGTGCCGAGAAGTCTGAAAAGAAATCGATCGCAGAGTTCCTTGCGCGTCTCGACTATGTTGCGATTGACGCCAAGGGAGAGGGCGGTTGGGCGCAGCTTGCTGGTCTGATGCGGGACGGCGTTGTGCGCGCGTTCTATTTCTCTGTCGCGCCGAGCCTCTTTGGCGATCTCGCAGAACGTCTTCACCTGCATGGCATCGCAAACAGCGAAAGCCGTATCGTTGTTGAGAAACCGTTCGGTCGCGATCTGGCATCGGCCAAGGAACTCAACGCGGTGCTCGCAACGCATTTCGACGAAACACAGATTTACCGCATCGACCACTATCTGGGCAAAGAAACCGTTCAGAACCTCATGGCCGTCCGCTTTGGTAACGTGCTGTTTGAGCCGCTGTGGAACAACCACTACGTCGATCACATCCAGATCACCGTGGCGGAAACCGTGGGTGTTGGCGGTCGCGGTGCATACTACGATAAATCAGGTGCGATGCGCGATATGGTGCAAAACCACCTGATGCAGCTTTTGTGCCTCATCGCGATGGAACCGCCGAGCAAGTTTGAGGCCGATGAGGTCCGCAACGAAAAGCTCAAGGTTATCCGTGCCTTGCAGAACGTTGATCACCACCACATCGTGCGTGGTCAATATGATGCAGACGGCAAAAGCCCGTCCTATCGTGACGACGCGGAAAACCCGCGTTCGTTCACCGAGAGCTTTATCGCGATGCGCTGCCATATCAACAACTGGCGTTGGGCTGGCGTGCCGTTCTACCTGCGCACAGGTAAAAAGATGAAAGCGCGATCGTCCGAGATCGCCGTGGTGTTCAAAGACCTTGGTCACTCGATCTTTGAAGGGGACGAAGCGCGTCACCGCAACATCCTCGCCATCCGTTTGCAGCCGAACGAAGGCATCGACCTGCAAGTGACGATCAAAGAACCGGGTCCGGGTGGTATGCGTCTGATTGACGTGCCGCTGGATATGACGTTCTCTGAGGCCCTTGGTGATGACGCAGAGGATGTGACCGATGCTTACGAGCGTCTGATCATGGACGTGATCCGTGGCAACCAGACCCTGTTCATGCGTGGCGACGAGGTCGAGGCGGCTTGGGCTTGGACTGATCCGCTGATCAATGATTGGGAACGTCGCAACGATGTGCCTAAGCTTTACGATCAAGGCTCTGCTGGTCCAGATGATGCGCTGATGCTGATGCATCGTGACGGTCGTCGCTGGCGCGATATCAAAGGTTAAGCAAACGACGGCGGGCTGGTCCCGCCGTTGATCTGAAAGGACAAAACGATGGATTTCATCGAATACGCCGACGCGGAACTTATGATGATGAATCTGGCGGATAAGATCGCCAGCGAATTACGCGAAACGCTCCAGCATGATGAGTTTGCGACCTTGGCTGTTCCGGGTGGCACGACCCCTGGTCCGATTTTTGACTCGCTCTGTGCAGTTGATCTGGACTGGGCGCGGGTCAATGTGATGCTGACCGATGAACGCTGGGTACCTGAAACCTCTGAACGGTCGAATACCCGCCTGATCAAAGAACGCCTGCTGATCAATCACGCTGCCGCCGCGACGTATCTGCCGCTGTTCAAAGAGGGCGGTTCGGCTGAGGAAAAACTGCCTGAACTGTCGGCCGTGATCGCGCCAAAGCTGCCGATTTCGGTCTGTGTGTTGGGTATGGGCGCGGACATGCATACGGCGTCGATCTTCCCTGAGGCGGATCGTCTGGCGGATGCGCTGCATGGCACTGACATCCTTTATCCGATGCGGGCACCCGGTGCGCCTGAGCCGCGGATCACACTCTCTGCGCATGTCCTCAAAGACGCGATGCGCCGTCATATCGTAATCAAAGGTGCCGACAAACGTGAGGCGCTGGAAAAGGCTCGTCATCTGAGCGCGGATGACGCACCCGTCGCCGCTGTTCTGTCGGGCGCAACTGTTCACTGGGCTGAAGCATGACCATTTTTGACGACCTGAAATCCCTCTACGCGTCTATCAAAGACCGCCGTATCGAGAGCATGTTGGACGCACGTCGAGCCGATGATTTCTCGGCGCAGGCAGGGGATATGCTGTTCGATTATTCGAAAACGAACATCGACACAGATGCGCGGGACATGCTGATCGGTCTGTTGGAGACAACAGGCGTTGCCGCACGGCGCGATGCGATGTTTGCGGGCGAAAAGATCAACGAGACCGAAGGACGTGCGGTGCTGCATACCGCGCTGCGGAACCTCGACGGTGGTGCGGTAAAGGTCGATGGTGAGGATGTGATCCCTGCCGTTCGCGACACGCTTGCACGGATGGAGGCGTTTGCCTCTGATGTCCGCGAAGGCCGTTACACGGGGCAGGGTGGCAAGATCACTGATGTGATCAATATCGGCATCGGTGGATCTGACTTGGGCCCTGCGATGGCGTATCGTGCGCTGGCGCCTTACGCTGATGGTCCGCGGTGCCATTTCGTATCGAACGTTGACCCTGCGGATATAGCGCAAGTTCTGCGGTCCTGCGATCCCGCGACGACATTGGTGATCGTCGCGTCCAAGACCTTTACCACGATTGAAACCATGACCAACGCTCGCACTGCAAAGGCGTGGATGAGCGAACAGGTTACCGACCCCGCGGCGCAATTCGCGGCTCTTTCGACGGCGATGGATAAGACGGCGGCCTTTGGCATTCCTGCGTCTCGCGTGTTTGGGTTCGAGGACTGGGTCGGTGGTCGTTATTCCATGTGGGGGCCGATTGGCCTGTCGCTGATGATCGCGATTGGCGCTGATGCGTTCCGTGCGTTCTTGCGCGGTGGTCAGGCGATGGACACCCACTTTCGCGCTGCAAAGTGGGAAGAAAACCTGCCTGCATTGCTGGCTCTGGTTGGGATTTGGCACAATCAGGTTTGCGGTTTCGCAACCCGTGCTGTGCTGCCCTATGACAACAACCTTGCGCGTCTGCCTGCCTACCTCCAGCAGCTCGAGATGGAGAGTAACGGCAAAGGCGTCAGCATGGATGGCGCTGACCTGCCGTTTGAAAGCGGTCCTGTTGTTTGGGGTGAGCCCGGCACCAACGGTCAGCACGCGTTCTATCAGTTGATCCACCAAGGCACGCGAGTAATCCCCTGCGAATTCCTCGTTGCTGCGACGGGTCATGATGAAGAGCTACACCATCAGCATCAGTTGTTGGTGGCGAACTGCCTTGCGCAGTCTGAGGCCCTGATGAAGGGTCGGACGCTGGATGAGGCGCGCGCAAAGAACGCGGATAAATTCGAGGGCGCAGAACTGGAACGCCAAGCGGCCCACCGCGTGTTTACGGGGAACCGTCCCTCGGTGACGATTGCCTATCCAAAGCTGGATCCATTCATGCTCGGCCAGATTATCGCGCTGTATGAACACCGTGTGTTTGTTGAAGGCGTGGTTCTGGGCATCAACTCTTACGACCAGTGGGGCGTTGAGTTGGGTAAGGAGCTAGCCACCGCGCTTCAGCCGATTGTGGAGGGCAAAGCGGATGCCGCATCCAAAGATGGATCGACGGCGCAGCTCGTTGGGTTCTTGCGGACCAACGGCCTATAATAAAAAGGGCCGCTGCGACATTGATCGCAGCGGCCTCATCGTAGTCCCTGGGAGGGATTACATCGCAGGCAGCATCACCGCGTCGATCACATGGATCACGCCGTTCGACTGCTTCACATCCGCAATCGTGACAGTCGCAACGTTGCCGTTTTCATCGGTCAACGACATGACGCCGTCAGCGTAGCTTGCCTTGAGAACGCAACCGCCGAGGGTCGGCACGTCATGCACGCCGCCGTCATCGTCGATCATGCCCATCATTGCGTCCGACATGACTTCTTTGCCGACCACATGGCAGGTCAGGATTTTCACCAGCTGATCTTTGTTTTCAGGCTGGAGGAGCGTTTCAACAGTGCCGTCTGGCAGGGCGGCAAAGGCGTCATTCACTGGGGCAAATACGGTAAACGGGCCGTCACCTGCGAGGGTATCAACGAGGCCTGCAGCCTGAACTGCAGCAACTAGCGTGGTGTGATCGGCCGAGTTCACCGCGTTTTCCACGATGTTCATAGTCGGGAACATTTCAGCGCCACCCACCATCGGGTTCGCAGCCGAGTGGCCATCAGCAAAGCTAGCAATAGGAGCAGCGAAAAGCGTTGCGGTGAGTGCGGTTACAGAAAGAATGTTTTTCATGATGTCCTCTACATCGGGGTTAAGATGTGAGGGATACGGGTTGGAGGCGGTTTTAGTTCTCGCGTTTTGTTCACAAGTACTAAACATAAACGTGTGTGGTTTGTGTTTGCCAAAACCAAAGGGCGACCTACTGGCCGCCCTTTTAAATTCCGTATGTGTGATGTGGATTACATCAGTTGCAGCAGCAAGTAGGGCAACCCAAGCATCCCTGCGGTGGTCAGCACAATTGACAGAAACAGGCCTTTAAACATCGTCATCCTCCATAGTGTTTGGAGGGAGATAGGGGGTTAAAATCCCTATTCAAGATACGAAATTAAAGAGAATTTGGAGCGGGTAGCGGGAATCGAACCCGCACGTTCAGCTTGGGAAGCTGACAGGCTACCACTACATCATACCCGCAGCCCTGCGCGACGAAGTAGTCGCGAGGTCAGCCAGCGTCAAGGGGCATTTAGCCCCTCCGACGACGGCGTCCGCCAGCCTCACCGCCACTGCTAGCCGTGTTAAAGGACACGTCGGGCAGGTCGACAATCGATAGCAAGTTCGGGAACGGATCCGTCGCGTGCGGGATCGCGTTCGCGTTGACGAAGTGTTCTTGGAACTTTGGCTCGATCGCGGTTTCGATCTTGGTGATCTCGCGCACCGTGTGTTCGATGCTGGACCGCGCAGCCTTGGAACAAAGCGCGATACGTGCGCCTGTGCCCGCGGCGTTGCCCGCGGACGACACTTTGTCCAGCGGCACGTCAGGGATCATGCCCAGAACCATCGCGTGTTTTGCGCTGATATGCGCACCAAAAGCACCTGCGAGTACCACGCGATCCACGGTATCGACGCCCATTTCATCCATCAGCAACCGTGCGCCCGCATAGAGCGCGGATTTGGCGAGCTGGATGGCGCGGATGTCGCCTTGGGTCACGGTGATGCGCGGGCCGCCCTCGGCGGTGGCGTCATGGATCAGGTAGCTGTTGGTGCGGCCCGTGGCCTCGCAGCGTGCGGTTCCTGTTTGTTCAGCGCTGCCGATCAGACCTTTGGGGTCCAAGAGGCCCGCGATGCGGAGTTCAGCGACGGCCTCAATGATGCCAGAGCCACAGATGCCCGTGATGCCAGAGCCAGCGGTCGCCTCGGCAAAGCCTTCCTCGTCCGACCAGAGGTCGCAGCCGATGACACGGAAGTGGGGCTCTTTGGTGACGGGGTCAATTTCGATCCGTTCGATGGCACCAGGTGCTGCGCGTTGACCGCTGCTGATCTGGGCGCCTTCAAATGCGGGGCCAGTGGGCGACGAACAGGCGAGAACCCGTTCGGTGTTACCGAGGAGGATTTCCGCGTTGGTGCCCACGTCTACGATCAGTGCGAGGTCTTTGGACTTTTGCGGCTCCTCTGACAGGGCGACCGCGGCGCAGTCCGCACCGACGTGGCCAGCAATACATGGAAGGATGTAAACGCGGCCTGCTGGGTTGAGCGCGTTCAGGTCCAGATCGCGGGCGTCGAGTGTCATGCTCTCTGCTGTGGCGAGAGCAAAGGGCGCCTGACCCAGTTCAACAGGATCAATGCCCAGCAAGAGGTGGTGCATTACGGGGTTACAAACGAACACGGTTTCCATGATCCGCGCCGCGTCAATCTGCGCCTCAGATGCGAGTTCGGAGGCCAGCGTATTGATCGCCTCACGCACGACGGTCGTCATTTCCACATCGCCGCCCTTGTTCATCATCGAATAGGACACGCGGGACATGAGGTCTTCGCCAAAGCGGATTTGCGGGTTCATGATGCCCGACGATCCGATCACAGCACCTGTTTTCAGGTCGCACAAATGCGCTGCGATGGTGGTCGAGCCAAGGTCAATAGCGAGACCAAAGATCGGCGTTTCGTCAAAGCCCGGGAAGATATCGATGAGGCGATGTTTGCCACCGTGGTGATCGCGGTTCAGGGCAACGGTTGCCTTGAACGCGCCTTTGCGCAGGACGGGCTGAAGTTTGCGCAACACGCTGAGAGGTGCCGTGATCCCGTCGATGTCCCATTGTTCGCGCAGCGCGGTTTCCAGACGTTCGAGGTCGCCCGACGGGTCGTGCATATCTGCTTCGGCCACTTCGACGTAGTAAAGCGCGGTTGCAGGGTCCATCACGATGTCGCGGTCGGTGGCGGCTTTGCGCACGACCTGACGGTGGACTTGGCTCTCTGGTGGGACGTCGATGACCACATCAGACTGAATGCAGGCCTGACAGCCCAAGCGACGACCCGTTTTCAGGCCGCGCACACGGTCATAGCGTTCTTCGACCGCGTTGAATTCGGTGAGCGCATCATCCGCGACGGTCACGCCATGTTTCGAAAACTCGCCATAGGACGGTTGGATTTGGCATTTAGAGCAAATGCCACGGCCACCGCAGACAGAGTCCAGATCAACACCCAACTGACGTGCAGCCGTCAGAACGGGGGTGCCGACCGGAAAACGGCCGCGTTTGCCAGAGGGTGTGAAAATCACAAGAGGATCGGTCATGGTGTGGTCCTGTTCGCTATCGCAAAAGGTATAGCCCGATTGGGTCCAGTAAAAAGCCGGATCGCGTCATTTGGCGCACCGGAAACGGCATTTGATCAAAGGTCAAAGCCCAACCATCGCACGGATATCGTCGGGCGTCGCACCTTCGGCACGGAATTTCGAAATTGCCTTAGCGTCTGTGCGTTTGGCGAGCCGTTTGCCATCGGCGTCACGGATCAGATCGTGGTGATGATAGAGCGGGGTGGACAGGCCCAGAAGGGATTGGAGCAGGCGGTGAATAACGGTCGCTTCAATGAGGTCTGCACCGCGCACGGCCTCTGTCACGTTTTGGGCGGCGTCATCGACAACGACGGACAGGTGATAGGCCGCCATGCCTGTGTCTTTGCGAAAGAGGACGATGTCGCCCACGTTTTCGATAAGGTGTTGTGCGGAAAGTGCGTGAATACCCGTTTCGAACGGACCTGTTTCGGTATAAAACAGGTGCGATACGTCACCAAGGTGAGCAATGGCAGCGGCCATGTTCAGGCGGATCGCATCGTTTGAGGAAGCCTCGGACATGTGTTTGCCGCGACAGATACCCGGATAGACGATGCCGTCAGGTCCTATTGGCACGCCTTCTTGCGGGGCGGAAAAGGCCGATTGGATGTCCTTGCGGGTGCAGGAACAGGGATACAGTAGGCCTAGGTTTTGAAGGCGGTCACGGGCCGCATCGTATAGGGGGATGCGATCCGTCACCCGCGCAATCGGTTCGGGCCACGAGAGGCCAAGCCAGTGCAGGTCCTCGTAGATCAAAGCCTCCCATTCTGGACGGCAGCGAGTGGTGTCGCCATCCTCGATCCGAAGGAGGAATTGACCGCCGTTGGCCTGTGCGCGGTCCCATGCGATCAGCGCAGAATAAGCGTGACCCAGATGCAACGGACCTGTTGGGCTCGGTGCGAAGCGGGTCACGTAATCCATTAGCTTTGCGCCGCAAGCCATTGATTGAAATATTCTTTGGCGCGATCTGTGTAGCCTTTGTAACGCTCTTTGCGGCCTTTACGACCACCGCGCATACCGTCGAGCGGCGGGAACAGGCCGAAGTTCACGTTCATCGGCTGGAAGGTCTTTGCCTCGGCCCCGCCAGAGATATGGGTCACAAGTGCCCCCATCGCCGTGGTGTTCGGGATTGGATCGACGCTGCGGCCTTGGATCTCGGCAGCGGCCAAACGGCCCGCCAAAAGACCCATTGCGGCACTTTCAACATAGCCTTCAACGCCCGTGATTTGCCCCACGAAACGGATGTTCGGTCGGGATTTCAAGCGCATTTCAGCATCAAGAAGCGTGGGCGAGTTGATAAAGGTATTACGGTGAATACCACCAAGCCGCGCAAATTCAGCGTTCTCCAGACCGGGGATCATAGTGAAGACTTCTTTTTGTGCGCCGTATTTCATTTTGGTCTGGAAGCCGACGATATTATACAGCGTTCCCAATGCGTTATCGCGGCGAAGTTGAACCACGGCATAGGGTTTGTTGTCGGGGTCGTTGGCGTTGGTGAGGCCCACGGGCTTCATGGGACCAAAGCGGAGGGTTTCACGACCACGTTCCGCCATCACCTCGATCGGGAGGCAGCCGTCAAAATAACCAGCGGTTTCACCCTCGTGGAATTCGGTTTTATCCGCGGCCAAAAGCGCGTCAATGAAGGCCTCATATTGGTCTTTGGTCATCGGGCAATTGAGGTAGGCGGTGCGCTCTTCCTCGGTTTCGCCTTTGTCGTAGCGGGACTGCATCCATGCCACATCCATGTTCACGCTGTCGAAATAGACGATGGGCGCGATGGCATCAAAGAAAGCGAGCGCTTCAGCGCCAGTCTCTGCCTGAATGGCTTTGCCTAGGCCCTCGGACGTGAGCGGACCTGTTGCGATGATCCAGTGACCTTCGGAAGGAAGTTCTGTAATCTCTTCATAAGACACAGAAATATTTGGATGCGCCATCAGTGCGGCAGTCACGCTTTCAGCAAATGGATCACGGTCAACGGCCAGAGCGCCGCCTGCAGGGAGACGGTGTTTCGCAGCCATTTCCATGATGATCCCGCCGGCCTGACGCATTTCCCAATGCAAAAGACCCACGGCGTTTTGTTCGTGATCATCTGAACGGAACGAGTTCGAACAGACCATCTCGGCGAGGTTGCCCGTGCGATGCGCAAAGGTTTCGACCTTGGGGCGCATTTCGTGAATGACCACCTGAACGCCTGCGTTTGCAGCCTGCCAAGCAGCCTCTGATCCGGCCATTCCGCCGCCGATGATATGAAGTGTCTGTGTCATGGTCGGGGATTTAGCTGTGGTGGGGGCAAAAGAAAAGGGCCGCGAGTTGCGGCCCTGTCCTTATTCTTCGGTTGCCGGTGTTTCGGCTTCGCCCGTATCTGGCGCTTCTTCTTCGGCCTCTTCGATGCGGGCCACGGAAACGACCGTTTCGTCGGCTCGGGTGTTGAACACCTTTACGCCGCCAGCAGAACGTGAGCGGAAGCTGATGCCCTCGACAGGGACGCGGATCGATTGGCCAGTCGAGGTGACGAGCATGATCTGGTTGTCCATGTCGATCGGGAAGCAGGACACAATCTCGCCGCCGCGCATCTGTTTTTCAAACGCGGTGACACCCATGCCGCCACGACCCCGAACAGGGTAATCGTGGGACGAGGTGATCTTACCGATGCCTTTGGCGGTGATGGTCAGGATCAGGTTTTCCGCCGCCGACATCTCTGCATAGCGTTCGGTGGACAGTTCGCCTGCTGGAACGTCATCCTCATCCGTCGCGTCATCCTCTGTCACGCCAGCCATAGCGCGGCGCATTTTGAGGTAAGCGGCGCGTTCTTGCGGATCGGCCTCAAAGTGGCGGATGACCGACATGGACACCACACGGTCGTCGCCATTCAGACGGATACCGCGCACACCAGTGGAGGCACGGGAGTTAAACACGCGAACATCAGTCGATGGGAAGCGGATCGCACGGCCAGAGTTGGTGACGAGCATGACATCGTCATCCTCGGACGCGATGCGTGCGTTCACCAGCTCGACACCGTCAGGCAGTTTCATCGCGATTTTACCGTTCCGCATCACGTTGGTGAAATCCGAGAGACGGTTGCGGCGCACATCACCTGCGGAGGTCGCAAAGACGATTTGCAGGTTGTCCCATTCTTCATCCGGACGGTCGACGGGCATGATCGCCGCGATCGAGACGCCTTGCGGAATTGGCAGAATGTTGATGATCGCTTTGCCTTTGGCGGTGCGGCCACCTGCGGGCAGGCGCCAAGTCTTGAGCTTGTAGACCATACCGTCGGTCGTGAAGAACAAGAGCTGCGTGTGGGTGTTGGCCACAAAGAGGGTGGTGACCACGTCCTCTTCTTTGGTTTGCATACCCGACAGGCCTTTGCCGCCGCGACGCTGCGAGCGGAATTCAGCGAGCGGGGTGCGTTTGATGTAGCCACCCGAGGTCACGGTCACGACCATATCCTCGCGTTCGATCAGATCCTCGTCGTCCATATCGGCGGCCCATTCGACAATCTCTGTGCGGCGCGGAACGGCAAAGAGTTCACGCACTTCACGCAGTTCGTCGGAAATGATGCCCATGATCCGTTCGCGAGAGGCGAGGATTTCGAGGTATTCTTTGATCTTCTTCGCCAGCTCTTGCAGTTCGTCGGTAACCTCTTGGACACCGATTTGGGTCAGACGCTGGAGACGCAGTTCGAGGATCGCACGGGCCTGCGCCTCGGAGAGGTTATAGGTGCCGTCGTCGTTCACAGGGTGAAGCGGATCGTCGATCAGTTTGAGGTATTCGATGATCGAGCCAGCGGGCCAGCGACGGGTCATCAGCTTTTCGCGTGCATCCGCTGCGTCGGCAGAGGCGCGGATGGTTGCAACAACTTCGTCTACGTTGGTCACGGCAACGGCCAGACCGCAGAGAATATGCGAACGGTCACGTGCCTTGCGCAGCTCAAACGCGGTGCGGCGTGCGACGACTTCTTCGCGGAAGGTCACGAAGGCCGAAAGGAAGCCGTAAAGCGTCAGGGTTTCAGGCTTACCACCGTTTAGCGCGAGCATGTTGCAGCCAAAGCTGACTTGCATCGGCGTGAAGCGGAACAGTTGGTTCAGCACGACCTCGGCGGTGGCATCGCGTTTGAGTTCGACAACAACGCGAACACCGTTACGGTCGGATTCGTCCTGAACGTGAGCGATGCCTTCGATCTTTTTGTCACGGGCGCATTCGGCGATCTTTTCGATCATCGACGCTTTGTTCACCTGATAGGGGATTTCGTCGACGACGATGGCCCAGCGATCTTTGCGGATTTCTTCGACGTGGGTTTTGGCGCGGAGCACAACAGAGCCACGCCCCTCAAGATACGCTTTGCGCGCACCAGAGCGGCCCATCATGACGCCGCCCGTCGGGAAGTCAGGACCCGGAACATATTCGATAAGGTCAGCCGACGACATGTCGGGGTTGTCGATCAGCGCAAGGGTCGCATCCACAACTTCGCCAAGGTTATGCGGCGGAATGTTGGTTGCCATACCCACCGCGATACCGCCCGCGCCGTTGACCAGCATGTTCGGGAAGCGCGATGGAAGAACGGTCGGCTCTTTATCTTTGCCGTCGTAGTTGTCGACGAAATCAACGGTGTCTTTGTCGATATCAGCCAGCATATAGGCTGCTGGTTTGTCCATGCGCACTTCGGTGTAGCGCATCGCAGCAGCGCGGTCGCCGTCCATCGAACCAAAGTTACCCTGACCATCGAGCAAGGGTAGGGACATCGAGAAATCCTGCGCCATGCGGACCAAGGCGTCATAGATCGCAGAGTCGCCGTGCGGGTGATATTTACCCATCACGTCGCCGACCGGACGCGCCGATTTGCGGTAGGGTTTATCGTGCCCGTTGTTGGTCTCGTGCATCGCGAAAAGAATGCGACGGTGCACGGGTTTTAGACCGTCCCGAAGGTCGGGAATAGCACGGCTTACGATCACGCTCATCGCGTAATCGAGATACGAGGTCTTCATCTCGTCGATGATAGAAATCTGCGGTCCGTCGTGGTGCATACGCACGATCGCGGTTTCTTCTTCGTTTTCAGGGGTTTCCGGAGTATCGGTCACGTTGTCCGCCTGTCTGCCTGTTGGCTTCTATATCTTGTTTGGGTTCTTATACCGCAGTCAGGATATAGGGTGCAATGGCGGAAGGCGGAAAACGTCACCTGATTGGAAATACGGCCTATTTTGCCCGTTGTAGCATACCGAAAAGGTCACGTGGATCATCGGGGTCGGCGAGCATATCGAGGTTCGTATAATAAGGCGTTCCTACGATAGCGCGGTGGACGTAACGCAGGGCGCTGAAGTCCTCGATCGCGAAGCCGACGCTGTCAAATAACGTGATCTGATCGGCGCTGGTGCGGCCTGCCGCGGTCCCTGACATGACTTTCCAAAGTTCGGTCACGGGGTGATCCGCGTCGAGTTGCTGAATTTCGCCTTCGATGCGTGTTTGCGGTGGGTATTCCACAAAGATCGACGACCGATGAAGGATCGCGGCTGCCAATTCCGTCTTGCCGGGGCAATCGCCGCCGATGGCGTTGATATGCACGCCTGGGCCGACCATGTTGTCCGAGAGGATCGTCGCGTATTGTTTGTCCGCGGTGCAGGTCGTCAGGATCTGCGCGCCCTCAATCGCCGCTTCGGCACTGGTGCAAGGGGTGACATTGAGTCCAGACGCCCCGAGGTTGCGGGCGCATTTGGCGGTGGCGTTCGCGTCTTTGTCATAGAGACGCACGTCGGTGATGCCGCAGATTGCCTTGAACGCGATGCACTGAAATTCGGACTGAGCACCATTGCCGATCATGGCCATCGTCGTCGCCCCTTTGGGCGCGAGGTGTTTGGCTGCGAGGGCTGACATTGCTGCCGTCCGTAGCGCGGTGAGCAAAGTCATTTCAGTGAGTAAAACTGGATAACCTGTCGCTACATCTGCCAAGAGGCCAAAGGCAGTGACGGTTTGCAGGCCTTCGCTCGTGTTCTTTGGGTGGCCGTTGACGTATTTGAACCCGTAATTTTCGTGGTCAGCGGCGGGCATGAGTTCAATCACACCAACATCAGAGTGGGACGCCACGCGCGGGGTTTTGTCAAACTCTTCCCAACGTTTGAAATCGCTTTCGATCTCGTCCGCGAGGTCACGCAGGATGGTCTCGAGGCCGATATGATGGACCAGTCCCATCATGTGGTCGACGGAGACAAACGGCACGAGGGCTTTGTCAGAGGGTAGGGTCATGCATAGCTCCGTGTGGGTCGGTCAAAGACGCGGCGACCAAGGAGAGAGGCCGTCAGGTCCACCATGAGGGACGCGGTTTTGCCGCGATCGTCGAGGAATGGGTTGAGTTCTACGAGGTCGAGCGAACAGACCGCGCCGCTGTCGCAGAGCATCTCCATCACGAGGTGTGCTTCGCGGACGGTTGCGCCGCCGGGGACGGTTGTTCCGACTGCAGGAGCGACCGAGGGGTCAAGGAAATCAACGTCGAGCGAAACGTGAAGGATGCCGTTCGCGGCGGCGACCTTATCAAGGAAAGATTGCAGCGGTTTGACGATGCCGACCTCGTCGATGGTGCGCATATCAACCAGCGTCGCGTCCGTGTCCGAGAGTGCATCATGTTCGGCAGGATCAACGGACCGCAGGCCGATCATGCAAAGGCGATCTGCGGGAATGGGAGCGGCAAGCGGCGGGAAGTCGTCAAATCCCTCACGGCCCGACACATAGCCCAGAGGCGTGCCGTGTAAGTTGCCCGTCGTTGTGGTGTTGGGCGTGTGGTAATCGGTATGCGCGTCGAGCCAGAGCACGAACAAAGGGCGGCCAATCTCCTGCGCATAGTCCGCCATGCCTGCGACAGAGCCGAGCGACAGAGCGTGGTCGCCGCCCAGAAACACTGGCATCCCGTTTGGTGCATGGTCGACTGCCGCCTTGGCCAAGGTCCGTGTCCAGCCGACCGTTTCGTCGAGCTTGTAAACCTCGGGGTTTGAATGCGCGGGCAGGGGCCGCGTATCGGGCGTCAGGTTCCCGATGTCTGTGACGCTATGGCCGAGTTCGGTGATCGCTTCGGCAATGCCAGCGGTGCGAAAGGCGTCAGGCCCCATAAGGCAACCCCGACGGCGTTTTCCGCAGTCGACTGGTGCCCCGATTAAGATAAGGTGTTTCTGTGTCATAGGCCGAATATCCTTGCGAAATGGGGATGACAGAAGCGATCAAAATGTGCGAAATGAGCCAGCACTGATCAAATTGGAAAGCTAAGATGGACGAACTGGATCAACGCCTCATTGTCGCATTGAAACGTGACGCTCGTGCGAGCCTGTCCGAACTGGCTGCTGATTTGAACGTCACGCGCACGACTATCCGGTCACGGCTCGCGCGGCTTCAGGACAGCGGGGAAATCGTAGGCTTTACCGTGTTGACCCGCAACGACGTGGCGACGAGCCCCGTGCGCGGTCTAATGATGTTAGAGATTGAGGGGCGCGGGACAGAGCGGATCATGTCCCGCCTCTCTGCCATGCCAGAGGTAATGGCGGTTCATTCAACCAACGGTCAGTGGGATCTTATCGCTGAGATCGGCACGATGACCCTCGAGAAATTCGACGAAGTGCTGTTTGCCATTCGCCGATTGGACGGGATCAACAGCAGTGAAACAAACCTACTTCTTTCAACCCGCCGTGGGGCGCGACGCTAGGACTGCTTTGATCCAGATGACCGCGAGGATGAAGGAAATAATCGCGTTCCAGCCTGGCATCGAAATACCCAAAAGCTCCCAGCTGATCTGATCGCACATCACGAGCTTTGGCCCGCTATCAACCGCGAGAAGGTCGTTGACGTTCATTCCTGAAAGGCCAGACCCCGTGCAAGAGGCTGGGCCATCCCAGTATTTGTGCTCAACGCCGAAGTGGTAAACGCCAATTGCACCAGTCGTCAGCGCGGCGAGAGCACCGAGTGCCGGCAAGAGGCGACCTTGGATCAATAGTGCGAGGAGGCCAATGGCAACAGCAGCCGCATGGGGCCAACGTTGCCAGATGCACATTGCGCATGGCGGCAGGTCCATCAGCCGTTGAAACACGACCATCGCACCAAAGAGCATCGCGGCCGAACCGCCAGCAGCCAAAAGAACGTAGGTTTTGCGCGATGTGGTCATAGGTATTTCACCAGATAGAAGCCGCCGAACAGAAGAACGCAGCAGATTGTAAAGACGAGGCCGAGGCGCTTTTCGATAAAGTCACGGATCGGTTCGCCGAATTTCCACAGGAGGCCCGCAACGATAAAGAAGCGCAGCGCACGTGCCACGATGGCCGAGAGGATAAACGGGATCAGTGCGAATTGCAGCACGCCCGACGCGATTGTGATGACCTTGAACGGGAAGGGGGTCACACCTGCGACGAGGACGGCCCAGATACCGAAGCTGTCGAACTTGGCCTTGAACACCTCAAACTCGGCGCCTTTGCCGTAGAAATCGAGGATCGGTTTGCCGATGACGTCAAAGAGGCCGTAGCCAATATAATAGCCGAGAAGGGCGCCAAGGACCGAGGCAATGGTCGCGACACCTGCAATAAGGAACGCGCGGTTCGGGCGCGCCATGATCATAGGGATCATCAGGACATCAGGCGGAATTGGGAACACGGACGATTCAATGAACGAAAGAAACGCCAGAACCCAGAGCGCATGCGGATGATCCGCCAGCGACATGGTCCAAGAATAAAGTTTGCGAAGCATATGCGCCGTGCCTGTGTTGTTTCGCGCTTTAGGCCACGCAGGACCATCGGCGTCAAGCTTGCAGACGAACACGTTTTTGTTCAGAAACGCATGAGTTGAGTTGCGACGGGCGGGTGCATCATGAAATGGCAAGGACGGCGACAGAGTAAGAATATTGTTGATCGGCGTCGCGGCGGGGCCACGGGTGCCGTCGGTGGTGTGGGAGTCGTCATGGTGCTACTGATCGGGTGGGCGCTGGGTGTGGATGTCACGCCGCTCTTGTCAGAGCTCGAAGGGCAGGGTGGGACAACACAACTTTCGGCTGCCGATGAACGTGCGGCCGAGTTTGTTGCCGTGACTCTCGCGGACACCGAAGAGATTTGGGCCGATATTTTGCCCGATCAGGCTGGGCAACAGTATGCAGAGCCTGCCTTGGTTCTGTTTTCGGGCGCAACGCAGTCTGCTTGTGGTGGGGCTTCGGCGGCGACGGGGCCGTTTTATTGTCCCGCGGACAAACAGATTTACCTCGATACTGATTTCTTTGTGACGATTGACCGTCAGTTGGGCGCGGGCGGTGATTTCGCTGCAGCCTATGTCGTCGCGCACGAGGTCGCACATTCTGTTCAGGATCAGCTTGGCATCTTGGGCGAAGCAAATCGAGTTCGTGCGCAGGTGAGCGAGGCGCAAAGCAATGCCATCTCTGTTCGGATTGAGCTTCAAGCGGATTGCTATTCGGGGATTTGGGCACGTGCCGCGTCTCGAACATTGGGTACCGTTGAACGGGGTGATTTGGATGAGGCACTGAATGCGGCGCGGCAGATCGGCGACGATACATTGCAGCGCAATGCAGGGCGGAGCGTGCAGCCGCATACCTTTACGCACGGAACATCCGATCAACGCGAACGTTGGTTCGAAAAGGGGTATCAGAGCGGCGACATGCGCCAATGCGATACATTTTCAGTTCAGCGACTTTGAGCGTTGACGACCCTGAAACAGCAGGATAAACGACCGCCACTGGCCGGTGTGGCGGAATGGTAGACGCAGGGGATTCAAAATCCCCCGACCCTAGGTCGTAAGAGTTCGAGTCTCTTCACCGGCACCAGTATTCTCTCATCAAAACGATCTACCTAGAACCTCATGTGCGGTCGCGCTGCAGGTATTTTGAGCCGTTTGGCAAGTTGCTTGCCTCTGCCTTGGCCACCTACGAATCAAACTCACCAAAGGGTGATGATTTGTATCCTTTCGAGACGATTTTTCGCCTAGATTCTTCAAAATATGCCTCCAATTAGAGCAAAATGTTCAAAATGTTTCTTTTTGGGAAACGATGGGGCGACTTTGTCAGGATTTTTTTCGTGCTCAAATGAGGAAACTTTGTGTCGGGATGGTTGATCACCAAGTCGAACCAATTTTCCACTATAGCGTTAGTTGGCAGGGCACTTTCTGATTTAAAATAAAGGAAAAATTCAGAATTTGGATTTTGGCGCTGTTGCGGTGAGATAAACAATAGCGTGTTTTTATGCGTCATCTTTCACGCATAAGGACGCAGAAACGCCACAGGTCTTTCTGTTAGGTTAAGGCGTTCATTACATTTTTCTCTTTGTTTGACCTATCCAATAGAATATCCAGACATAGCCTAACTGGGGGGGGCAAATGACCGATTGGGGCGGTCATGGTGAGTGTCGGTTGCCGACATGAGCCGAATTGTGTCTGCGAAAGGGTTTTCCTTTTTGCCGATTTTTGGATCAACGCGCTGGAGGTGACTCTAGCGTGCGGGGTCCGAGTGTGTGCCCCTTGCAGGGCAGTGCACCGGAACTCGCATTTCCGGTCGGTTTTACCGATCGGGTGGGCAAATGGAGTTATAAGGTATGTCACTGTTCCTGCTGGATTGGACAAAGTGTCTTTTTGGTTCGACAAACACATTTACGGGTAGCTGGGGCAGCTTTGACTGCTACACCTCGTCAACATCAGGCTGCCATACGGTGTCGTATAACAACGACGACTGTTTAAAGCTCGATAACCATTATTCGGGTAACACCTACGACTTCGGTTTTGGGTGCGATGTTCAGAACGTTAGCTTTAACCTCTACGACATCAGCCTGAGCAAGTGTGGCACAGGCAACCTCTGTGACGTGGTGTTTAAGAACGCTCTCGGTGAGATTGTTGCAGCGAAATACGAATGGATCAACAATTGCGTGCGCGTAACCTGCGCCGAGCCGATTGAAACGATCAAAATTTGCTACGATCCGAGCTGGCTCAATCACTGTGACCTGAAAATCGGTACTATCAGCTGCGCCCCCGTGCCCACCGAGGATGGCGTTGTTGAAGGCACTGCAGGCGATGATCTGATCGACGTAGCTTACGTTGGTGATCCTGACGGCGACAAAATCGACAATAACGATGCGATCCTGGCTGGTGAAACAGGCAATGACGACATCGTTGTTGCAGGTGACGGCGACGACACCGTGATCGCGGCTGATGGCAACGATGAAGTGTATGGCGGTGCTGGAAATGACGACCTCTACGGTGGGGCTGGCAACGATGTTCTGATTGGTGATCGTGAGAGCGCTGTTTACGGTTCGCCAAGCACGACAACGACTGTCCGCGAGGGCTTTAACTGGTCGCAAGCACCCGACCCGCATGACAATACGTCGATCGATAATGACGATGATCTGAACACATTTACCCAGAACACAGGTTCGGTAAATGTGACCTTCTCGACCATTGCGTCGGTCTATAGCCCCGACACGAACTTTGCGACCGATCAGCAGAAGGTTCACTCGATCGACAGCGGTACTGAGACGGTTAACGCTTATTCCTCGCTGGAATCTGAGTTGAACGCGAAGGGCGAAAGCGCGACCTACCAGTGGAGCTTTGACACCTCGGTCGAGAATATCTCGTTCCGTATCAACGACGTCGATTTTGACTCGACCGTTCAGGTTTATGCCTATGACGCGAACGGTGTTGCAGTTCCTGTCGATATCTCGGCTGGCGGCGGTGTAACGCTCAAGAACCTCGATGGCGTTGCTGGCTATGAAACAGGCGTCTCAAACGGTGGCGGTTCTGCAGATACTGACCCGTATTATTCGATGCTGGTAAATGTTGCTGGTCCCGTGACCAAGTTGGTCGTGAAGCACCTACAGGACGGCTACGACAATGCGGGCGTGAACATCACCGACCTGTTCTATGACGTAACGGTCAGCACAGACGATGGCGTCCCAGGTGACGATTTCATCGACGGCGGTGCTGGCGATGACATCATTGAAGGCAATGAAGGTAACGATACCCTTATCGGTGGTTCTGGCGACGACACGATCCACGGTGGTAGTGGTGACGACACCATTCAGGGTGACGGCGATAGCACAGGCAACGTGAGCCCCCAACCAGCTGTTCTGGATTGGAGCGATTTCGGTAGTGCAGGTGCGACCGTTGCTAACGGCGCAACCCAAGATCTGGGCGGCGTCACTGTGACCTTTGGTTTTGATCCAGCAGTATCGGGTGCGACTGCGACTGTTTCGGGTGCTGCTCAATACGTCGAAACTGGCGAGAACTTTGACAACCACTCTGGTCTGCAACTTTACGGTCCGACCACGGGTCACGCTGGTGATACCTCGACTGTTACGCTTGATTTTGCATCGAACACAGGCGGTCACTCTGACGAAGTTCAGAACGTAGCGTTCCGTATCAACGATATCGATGTCGGTACATCCTCCGATCCTCACCAAGATATCCTGACCATCCACGCCTATGACGCGAACGGCGTTGAGGTTCCTGTGACCTTTGTGGCCGAAGGTGGTCAAACCATCTCTGGCAACACGATTACCGCGCATGATCTGGACAACGGCACGATCAACACGGGCACTGCGAAAGGCTCGGTCCTGATCCAAATCGCGGATCCTGTGGCCCGCATCGTGATCGACTACGGTAACGGCGCGACCACGGACCAAGCAGTCACGATCACCGATATGTCGCTGGAAACCATTTTGGCGGATGACGATGCTGGTAATGACTACCTTGACGGTGGCGACGGCAACGACTTGATCGAAGGCAACGAAGGCGATGACCGTCTCATCGGCGGCGACGGCAATGACACCCTTTTGGGTGGCGACGGCAACGACATCATCGACGACGTGCGCGGCACCGACAATGACGGCAACGGCGATGACTACGCTGACGGCGGCGCAGGCAACGATGAAGTTTGGACTGGCAAAGGCAACGATACGCTTCTGGGTGGTGACGGCGACGATACCCTGGGCGGTGAAGCTGGCGACGACATCCTTGATGGTGGCGAAGGTGCGGACATCATCCTTGGCGGTGATGATGCTGACGTTATCTATGGTGGCGCTGGCGACTACGTTGACGGCGGCGCTGGTGGCAACGATTTCGACGTTCTCGACCTGACGGGCAAAGGCCCGTTCTACCTCGAGAATGTGACACCTGACAGCAACGGCAACGGCACCAACGGTACCGTCGTCTTTGTGGACGCCAACGGCGTGCCGACGGGTGAAACCCTGAACTACGTCGAAATCGAACAGATCATCGGTGATGAGTTCAATCGCGCTCCGGAAGCCAATGATGACACGATTGCCACGGATGAAGATACAGCCGTTACCATCAATGTGCTGGCAAACGATACGGACCCAGATGGCGACACGCTGACCATCACAGAAGCGACGGTGCCTGCAGAGCAGGGCTCGGTCGAGATCGTGAACGGCCAGCTGGTGTTCACCCCTGCCGATGACTTCAACGGTGAGGCGACGATCAGCTACACCGTGTCCGATCCCGATGGGAACACGGACACCGCCAATGTGGTTGTCGCCGTTAACCCTGTTGACGATGCACCTGAAGCGTTGGACGACACCGCGACCACCGATGAGGACACCGCTGTCACCATCGATGTGCTCGACAACGATAGCGATCCAGACAACCAGCCGCTGACGATCACGGAAGCAACGGTTCCTGCAGAGCAGGGCTCGGTCGATATCGTGAACGGCCAGCTGGTGTTCACCCCTGCCGATGACTTCAACGGTGAGGCGACGATCAGCTACACCGTGTCCGATCCCGATGGGAATACGGACACAGCGAATGTTGTGGTCACCGTTAA
>NZ_JBWKMA010000015.1:233544-234438 GCF_056431045.1 Aestuarium zhoushanense | reverse complement strand
ACGGTTCCTGCAGAGCAGGGCTCGGTCGAGATCGTGAACGGTCAGCTGGTGTTCACCCCGGCGCCGGACTTCAACGGCGAGGCGACGATCAGCTACACGGTCAGCGATCCAGACGGGAACACGGACACAGCGAATGTTGTGGTCACCGTTAACCCTGTTGACGATGCGCCGGAAGCTCTGGACGACACCGCGACCACCGATGAAGACACCGCTGTTACCATCGACGTGCTCGACAACGATAGCGATCCAGACAACCAGCCGCTGACGATCACCGAAGCCACAGTTCCTGCCGAGCAGGGCTCGGTCGAGATCGTGAACGGTCAGCTGGTGTTCACCCCGGCGCCGGACTTCAACGGCGAGGCGACGATCAGCTACACGGTGTCTGATCCTGATGGGAACACGGACACCGCCAATGTTGTGGTCACCGTT
This sequence comes from Aestuarium zhoushanense, assembly GCF_056431045.1. Lineage (NCBI taxonomy): Bacteria > Pseudomonadati > Pseudomonadota > Alphaproteobacteria > Rhodobacterales > Paracoccaceae > Aestuarium > Aestuarium zhoushanense. Next base: position 234,009 of record NZ_JBWKMA010000015.1, on the reverse strand, counting down.
AACCCTGTTGACGATGCGCCGGAAGCGCTGGACGACACCGCGACCACCGATGAGGATACCGCTGTCACCATCGACGTGCTCGACAACGACAGCGATCCGGACAACCAGCCGCTGACCATCACCGAAGCCACGGTTCCTGCCGAGCAGGGCTCGGTTGAGATTGTGAACGGTCAACTGGTGTTTACACCGGCGCCGGACTTCAACGGCGAGGCGACGATCAGCTACACGGTCAGCGATCCAGACGGGAACACGGACACAGCGAATGTTGTGGTCACCGTTAACCCTGTTGACGATGCACCAGAAGCTAACGACGACACCGCGACCACCGATGAGGATACCGCTGTCACCATCGACGTGCTCGACAACGATAGCGATCCAGACAACCAGCCGCTGACGATCACCGAAGCCACAGTTCCTGCCGAGCAGGGCTCGGTCGAGATCGTGAACGGTCAACTGGTGTTTACA